>NZ_JAQOSR010000050.1:0-49494 GCF_046718885.1 Bradyrhizobium sp. UFLA01-814
CCAGATATTCGAGCAGCTGGAATTCCTTCGGCAGCAGCGGAATCTTGCGACCGTGGCGGCTCGCCGTGCGCGAAATCAGATCGATCGCGAGATCGCCGACCCGCAGGATGGTCTCCTTGGCAACGGTCTCGCTGCGGCGGCCGAGCGCCTCCAGCCGCGCCAGCAGTTCGACAAAGGAGAACGGCTTGACCAGATAGTCGTCGCCGCCGGCGCGCAAGCCCCGCACCCGGTCGTCGATTTCGCCGAGCGCACTGATGATCAGGAACGGCACCGCAATGCCGCCGTCGCGCATCTGACGCATCACCGTGATGCCGTCGATGTCGGGCAGCATGCGATCGATGGTGATCACGGCATAGTCGCGCGCCGCACCCTGGCTCAGCGCCTCGCGGCCGTTCGCCGCCAGATCCACATCATAACCGCTGGTGGTGAGCTCCTCGACGAGCTGATCCGCGGTTTCGGGATCGTCCTCGACGACGAGAATGCGGCGGTGAGCACCGGTCATATTCCTGAACTCTCCGAGCTGTGTTGAACTCTCCGAGTTCGCAAACTCTCCGAGCGGCCGCCCCGCGACGATCGCCGCCAGACTATCCCATTCCGGGGCAGGATGGAACGTCTGGCGACGACCGCGACAACGGTGCGGTTGGTTGGGCGATCACCAATAGTCCCCGCACACATTGACCCATTGCAGACCGTAAGCCGTCCATACCCTGCGGTAGCAGCCGTAGTCATAGCCGGCATAGAGATAGGGCGCGCCGATGAACGCGAAGCGATGGAAGCGGTGGTGGCGGAAGAAGCCGCCATGATGGAAGAAGCGCGAACCGCGGAATCCGGCGCCGGCAAACCGCGGGCCGATTGCCGGTGCACCGACGAAGCGTGGACCACCAAAGCGCCCGCCAGCGAAATGGCCGCCGCCGCCCATGGCGGCGAACGCCGCGCCGCCACCACGCATCCCACCGCCGAAACCACCGCCATGCATGCCGCCGCCAAAGCCGCCACCATGCATGCCGCCACCCATGGCACCCATGGCACCACCGTGGCCGCCACCGAAGCCACCGCCGCCATGTCCGCCACCACCACCGCCGCCTCTGGCGAGGGCAGCGGGTGCAAGGGCAACGCTGACAGCGAGCGTCGCTGCCGTGAGACACGTGAGAAGCCTATTCTTCATGAAACCCTCCCTGATTGGGACCGCGGCGAACTCGTATCGCCGCACGCGAGCATGATCAGAAGACGCAAGCCGATGCCCGACTTCAACTGACAAATGCGCCAGATTCTGACACCGGATTTAGAATTCGCGTGCCGGCATGCCGAGCGGCAGTTGCCTGGACCGGCGGCCACGATTGCGTTGGCCGGGATCGACGGACATTTGGCTGGAATCGGCGGATAGCGCTCGTTGAATCGATCGGCCGCGGTTCTTAATCCTGCAGCTATCGGAGAACAACGACGGCGTCGAGGGATCGCAGACCCGCTTCACAATTTGTCGATCACCGGGCTCTCCCCTCCTCGCCGGCCGTCATCCAATCCGCGACGCAATCGCCTTTCACCTGGCCTCCCCCGCGGGCGTCGGGACGGCGAAGTGCCGACCTTCAGCAAGGAGCTTTCGATGAGCGACGAGACCAAAAGACCTTTTCTGACCCACGCCTCCGGCGCCCCCGTTGCCGACAATGTGAACATCCTGACGGCGGGGCCGCGCGGACCCGCGCTGCTGCAGGACGTCTGGCTGATCGAGAAGCTGGCGCATTTTCACCGCGAAGTGATCCCGGAGCGGCGGATGCACGCCAAGGGCGCCGGCGCGCACGGCACCTTCACCGTGACCCACGACATCACGCGCTACACCAAGGCCAGCATCTTCTCTGAGATCGGCAAGCAGACGCCGATGTTCGCGCGGTTCTCGACGGTCGCCGGCGAGCGCGGCGCGGCGGACGCCGAGCGCGACATCCGCGGCTTCGCGCTGAAATTCTATACCGATGGAGGCAATTGGGACGTGGTCGGCAACAACACCCCGGTGTTCTTCTTCCGCGACCCCTTGCGCTTCATCGACCTCAACCACGCCATCAAGCGGCATCCGCGCACGGGGGTGCGCGACCCCGACATGAACTGGGATTTCTGGACGCTGCTGCCGGAAGCGCTGCACCAGGTCACCATCGTCATGAGCGAGCGCGGCATCCCGAAAAGCTTCCGGCACCAGCACGGCTTCGGCAGCCACACCTACAGCATGATCAATGCCGACAATGAGCGCGTCTGGGTGAAATTCCATTTCCGCACCCGGCAGGGCGTCCAGAACCTGACCGATGCCGAGGCCGAGACGCTGGTCGGCAAGGACCGCGAGAGCCACCAGCGCGACCTGTTCCAGAGCATCGAGCGCGGCGACTTCCCGCGCTGGACGCTGTTCATCCAGGTGATGACAGATGCACAGGCCAAGGCATTCCCGTTCAATCCGTTCGATTTGACCAAGGTGTGGCCGAAGGCGGATTATCCGCTGATCGAGGTCGGGTATTTCGAGCTGAATCGCAATCCGGAGAACTTCTTCGCCGAGGTCGAGCAGGCGGCGTTCACGCCGGCGAATGTCGTGCCCGGCATCGGCTATTCGCCGGACAAGATGCTGCAAGCCCGCCTGTTCTCCTATGGCGACGCCCAGCGCTACCGGCTCGGCGTCAACCACCACCAGATTCCGGTCAACGCGCCGAAATGCCCGTTCCACAGCTATCATCGCGACGGCGCGATGCGTACCGACGGCAATCTGGGCGCCACGCTGACATACTGGCCGAACAGCCATGGCGAGTGGACCGACCAGCCGCAGCTGAACGAGCCGCCGCTCGAATTGTCAGGCGCGGCCGCGCATTGGGATCATCGCCTGGACGACGACCACTGGCAGCAGCCGGGCGACCTGTTCCGCAAGATGAATGCCACGCAAAGGCAGGCCCTGTTCGACAACACCGCCCGCCAGGTCGGCAATGCGTCGAAGCACATCCAGGAACGGCACGTCGCGAATTGCAGCAAGGCCGACCCGGCCTACGGCAAGGGCGTCGCGGATGCGCTGGCGAGGTTCGCCGCCGGAATGCTGTAGCCAGGACGGCTCCCTTCGGCCCCGTCATCCTGAGGTGCCCGCGGAGCGGGCCTCGAAGGATGAATCGGCCAGAGATGGGGCCGTGCATCCTTCGAGGCTCGCAAGAGCGCGCACCTCAGGATGACGGGGACAGCTTAGGCAACTCAGCCAGAAGCGTCAGGTGGCCGATTTCGAACAAGGCGGCGAACTCGGCTTGCCGTCCTCCTCCGCGGCTCAGGTCGGCTTGCCGCGTCCGCTCTTCTCGGCCGCGCGGCGCAGTGCGTCGGCGAGCGCGCTGCCGCCGGACTGCTCCTGCGGACGGCGCGGAGCCGACGAGGTCATCTTGCCGCGCGAGAAATCGCGCGACGGCGCCGCATTGTCCTTCTTCGGCCCGATCTCGTCGTCAAGCCGCAGCGTCAGCGCGATGCGCTTGCGCGCGACCTCGACGTCCAGCACCTTGACCTTGACGATATCGCCCGGCTTCACCACCTCGCGCGGGTCCTTGATGAAATTCCGCGACATTGCCGAGATGTGCACCAGCCCATCCTGATGCACGCCGATATCGACAAAGGCACCGAAGGCGGCGACGTTGGTCACGGTGCCCTCGAGGATCATGCCCTTCTTGAGGTCCTTGACCTCCTCGACGCCTTCCTTGAACACCGCCGCCTTGAACGCCGGACGCGGGTCGCGGCCGGGCTTTTCCAGCTCGCGTAGAATGTCGGTGACGGTCGGTAATCCGAACGTATCGTCGACGAAGGACTGCGGCTTGAGACCCCGCACCACGTCGGCATTGCCGATCAGCGCCTTGATGTCGCTCTTGGTCGCTTCGAGGATACGGCGTACCACCGGATAGGCTTCCGGATGCACGCCGGATGAATCGAGCGGGTCCTCGCCATTGCTGATGCGCAGGAAGCCGGCGCACTGCTCGAACGCCTTCGGCCCGAGCCGCGGCACCTCCTTCAGCGCCTTGCGCGACTTGAACGGGCCGTTGGCGTCGCGGTGCTGCACGATGCTCTGCGCCAGTCCCTGGCCGATGCCCGACACTCGCGCGAGCAGCGGCACCGAGGCGGTATTGGCATCGACGCCGACCGCGTTCACGCAGTCTTCCACCACGGCATCGAGCGAGCGGGCGAGCTTGGACTCGCCGAGATCGTGCTGGTACTGGCCGACGCCGATCGCCTTCGGATCGATCTTGACCAACTCAGCCAAGGGATCCTGCAGGCGCCGGGCGATCGAAACCGCGCCGCGAATGGTGACGTCGAGGTTGGGCAGTTCGTTCGAGGCGAAGGCCGAGGCCGAGTAGACCGATGCGCCGGCTTCGGAGACCACGATCTTGGTCATCTTGCGCTCGGGCAACCGCTTCACGAGCTCGGCGGCGAGCTTGTCGGTCTCGCGCGAGGCGGTGCCGTTGCCGATCGCGATCAGCTCGACGCCATGCTCGATCGCGAGCTTGCCGAGAATGGCGAGCGCCTCATCCCACCGCCGCTGCGGCTCGTGCGGGAAGATCGCCGTGTGCGCCACCACCTTGCCGGTCGCATCGATCACCGCGACCTTGACGCCGGTGCGATAGCCGGGATCGAGCCCCATGGTGGCGCGTGCGCCGGCCGGCGCCGCGAGCAAGAGGTCGCGCAAATTCGAGGCGAACACGCGCACCGCCTCGGTCTCCGCCGCGGTCCACAGCCGCAGTCGCAAATCGATATTGAGATGGATCTGGATCTTGGTGCGCCAGGCCCAGCGCACCGTCTCCGTCAGCCACTTGTCGCCCTTGCGGCCCTGGTTGGAGATCGCAAATCGGTTCATGATCTTGAGCTCGTAGAGGCCGGGCTGGCCTACGACCGGCTCCTGCGCCTCCGGCTTGATGGCGAGGTCGAGGATCTCTTCCTTCTCGCCGCGGAACAGCGCCAGGATGCGGTGCGACGGCAGCTTCGGCAGCGGCTCGGAGAAATCGAAATAGTCCTTGAACTTCTCGCCTTCGGTCTTCTTGCCGGTGCGGACGGTCGAGGCCATGATGCCGTTCGACCACATCTCCTCGCGCAGCGCGCCGATCAGGTCGGCATCCTCGGCGAAGCGCTCGACCAGGATCGCGCGCGCGCCGTCGAGCGCCGCGGCGACGTCGGCGACCTGCTTCTCGGCATTGACGAAGGGCGTCGCGGCCTCGTTCGGATCGCTCTCGGGCTGTGTGAGAAGCTGATCGGCGAGCGGCTCGAGGCCGGCTTCCTTGGCGATCTCGGCCTTGGTGCGACGCTTCGGCTTGTACGGCAGATAGATGTCCTCGAGCCGGCCCTTGCTGTCGGCGGCCATGATCTGGGCCTCGAGCGCGGCGTCGAGCTTGCCCTGCTCGCGGATCGAATTGAGCACCGCGATGCGGCGCTCCTCAAATTCACGCAAATACGTCAGCCGTTCTTCCAGCGTGCGCAGCTGGGCGTCATCAAGCGCGCCGGTGAGCTCCTTGCGGTATCGCGCGATGAACGGCACCGTGGCGCCGCCGTCGAGCAGCGTCACCGCCGCCTCGACCTGTTCGTCGCGAACCCCAAGCTCCTGCGCAATCTGATGATGAATCTTTGCCACGCTCATCTCTCTAAAAGTCCGTTGCGCCAGGGATCACCGACGGCGCGGACGCCGCTTATGGACCATCCCGGAATGATTCATCAAGGCGCGCTGTGGATCAAATTGGGCGCACGCCGCAATCTATTTCCGGGATGTTGACCGTCCGCGGCTTGACAAATAAGCCCGCGCCGCATTGCCGCCGAAAATCGCAGCTCTTGCTTCACTTGACAAATCAGCAAGCAGGCTCTCCGCGGCTGCCAACCAGTGCGCATAGCCGCCGGCGAGGTTGACGACGGGCCAGTCGCTGCCCCACAGCATCCGCTGCGGCCCGAAACATGCCAGTGCATGATCCACGGCCTCGCTGAGATCGGCAACCTGCCAGTTCGGCGCCGCCTCGGTCGCTAGGCCCGAGAGTTTGCAGACGACGTTGGATCGTGTGGCGAGGCTTGCGATGTCGTCCTTCCAGGCCGCGATGTCGCCGGTCGCAAGGTGCGGCTTGCCGAAATGGTCGAGCACGAATTGCAGGTCCGGATGGCGATCGACCACCTGGATGAGCCGCGGCAGATGGCGCGGCAGCACCAGCGCGTCGAAGACGAGGTCATGCCGCGCCATGGCCTCGAGCGGCGCTGCCAGTTCGGGGCGCAGCAGCCAGTCCTCATCGGCGATGTCCTGCACCATCGGCCGCAGGCCGACCAGGAGCTCGCGCCCGGCAATCGCATCGATCCGCGCTGCGGCGTCGGCGGCGTCGAAGTCGATCCAGCCGACCACGCCGCGCACCTGCTCGGCCCCTTTGGCGATATCGAGCAGGAATGCGGTCTCCGCTTCGGTCGGTGCGGCCTGCACCAGGATGGTGCCTCCGATCCCGGCCGCGGCGAGATGCGGCGCCAGATCGGCCAGGCTGAAGTCGCGGTAGATCGGCCCGCGTTCGGGCGTCAGCCAGCCGTAATCGGCGCGCGCCAGGGTCCAGACATGGTGATGGGCGTCGATCCGCATCATGCCGGCACCGGCGCATGCTGGTCGAGCAGCCCCTCATTCTTCAGGTCGCGCCACAGCGCGGCAGGCACGGGCGACGACAACGCGGCGACGTTGCGCTCGACCTCCTGCGGCGTCTGCGCGCCGAGCACGAGGCTTGCCACCGCCGGATGGCCGAGCGCGAAATGCAGCGCGGCGGTCGGCAGCGCCACATCGTGGGCGCGGCAGACGCGATCGATCGCCGCCACCTTCTGCATCACGTCCGGCGGCGCGTCCTTGTAATTGTACTTGGCGCCGGCAACCGCGCCGGTCGCCAGGATGCCGGAGTTGAAGACGCCACCAAGCATCATACCGATGCCCTGGGCTTGCGCCAGCGGCAGGAATTCAGCGAGCGCGGGTTGCTCGAGCAGCGAGTAGCGGCCGGCAAGCAGCATGGTGTCGAACGTTCCGGCCTTGGCGAAGCGCACGCACATCTCGGCCTCGTTGACGCCGATCCCGATACCCTTGACCACGCGTTCGGAACGCAACTTGTCGAGCGCAACATAGGCGCCCTCCATCGCCTCGCGAAACCGCGCCTCGATCGCGTCAGCTCCGTGGGTCCAGACGTCGACGTCGTGGATCAAAAGCAGGTCGATGCGATCGGTGCCGAGCCGCAGCAGCGACTGCTCCGCCGAGCGCATGGTGCCGTCATAGGAATAGTCGAACACCGCGCGATGCGGCGCGCCGCCGACGAAATTGGAGCCGTCGCCACGGCCGTGGAACGGGTCCATCCAGCGCCCGACCTTGGTACAGACGACGACGTCGTCGCGCGCCACGCGGCGCAGCGCGGTGCCGCTGCGGTGTTCGGCGAGGCCATGGCCGTAGAGCGGCGAGGAATCCAGCAGGTTGATGCCCAGCGCAAACGCCCGCTCCACTGCTGCGATCGCAGCAGTGTCGTCGAGCCGTGCGAACAGGTCGCCGAGCGGCGCCGTGCCGAAGCCGAGAATGGAGACATCGAGCCCGGTGCGGCCGAGCCTGCGGCGTGGCAGTGCCGGGGAGCCTGGATCGGAGGGTTGTTGTTGGGTCATTATCGCCTCCCGCCTGCGTTTCTTGTTAACCCCTCACCAGACTAGCGTCGTTGACCGGGATCGTGAAGAGACCTCAGCGATCGATGCCGCGGTGAGGCCTCTCATCGCGCACGCACCACATCGCTAAAATGCAATGCATAGCTTCACGTTGCCTGGCGGCGGGAAATAGGCTATGGGGGCGCTCCGTAATTTCAACGCAGGAGGCGACGATGTTCAGGTCTGTGCGCTTCCCGGGTTCGCCGCGCGATATTTGACGCGTGTCCCGGGATCGGATCCCGGGTGAAATCGCAACACCCACACGCAATCGAATCTGCTGCGGGGCCTTCGGCTCCGCGCTTGCGGAACTTTTGTCATGACCTCGACGCTTCTGGTGGCCTCCCGTCGGGAGGCCACACGCTCCGTGCTGCTCGAACGTCAGCTACGAAGGTATCATCCGCACGTTCAGGAAAAGGTCCGCGCGCTGGCCATGCGGCACACGCGTCTTGCGGACCTTGCCGCGAGCTTTCCTGCGCTGCTGTTCGCGCTGGCAGTCCCGCGAGCCGGGATCGCTTCGGCGCGCGCACGCGCATGCGTCATCGACGGCCGCTCGCTCGCGGACGCCGCCTCCGCGGCGGGCATTCCGCTGTGGCTGCGAAGATTGCCGCCGGAAGCATTCACCGCTCCGATCACGGGACTGCCCGATGACGAGATGTTTCGCCGGCAGATCGCGAACCACCTGCCGCCATCGCCGAAGCTCGCGCCGATCTGGTTGAAATCCGTCGCGGCGGTTGCCGAGCTCGCACATGGGCCGGCGGCGGTCTGGATCGCGCGCGAGCTTGTCCGGGCGCCGCCGCGCACCGATCCTGCGCGATTGCGGCTCGTCGGCCTGTGGGCGTGGTTCTCCACGCAGCCGGCGACGCTGGGACACACGCTGATCGACCGGAGGTGGACGCCGAGCATGCAGATCGGCTCGGCGCTCGCGGCCGCCGATGCGTGGAGCACGATGATCGCGCTGCATGTCAGCCTCGGCTCGGAGAAGATCGCAGATATGTGGCTGCAGCCGGGCCGCGTTGACGGTTACGACTTCATCCCGCTGAACTCGACCGCGGATATCTCGGAGGAGGCGGAAGCGATGCAGAATTGCCTGCGCACCTACGGTCCCAACCTCGCCCACAATCGCTCGCGGCTGTGGAGCGTCAGGCGGAGCGGGCAACGCGTCGCCACCCTGAGGGTTGCGGCGCGTTTTGAGGGCCCGTTGCCAGGCATCGCCGAGCTTACCGGTATCCGGAACGCCGGGATGCCGCGCGAGGTTTGGTGGGCAGCGCGCCAATGGCTGCATAGCCACGACCTGTTGCGGATGGAGATTGAGCAGCGCAGATGGGGCACCGCGCCTCTCGACCGCCCGACCTGGCGCGCGATCTGGCGTCCGTACTGGCTCGCCAGGCGGCAGATTCCGGAATGGCTACCGCTCGCTCCATCGCGCACGGCGCTCAATGCGCTGTGATGCGCATCGGCCACCGCTGCATCGTTGCTAATCGTCGGCGACAATCTGCTGGGCAAGGTTGTCGACCACCACAGGACTCTCGAAATAGGTCACGATCGGATCGGCGCCGTATTTCTCCCGGGCGCGGGCGCGCCACGCGTCGGTGTACAGCGCTTCCGCCTCCACCCTCGAGTTCCAGAAATAGATGCCGCCGGCCGTCAGCCCGTCCTCGGACAGCACATAGGTCTTTCGAAACAGCCCCTGAATGCCGCGATAGATCGGCGCGGTGCTCAGGAAGATGCTGCGGGCCTCCTCGCGGGTGATCGGCTTCGGCAGCTTGAACGTCGTGACGGCGGTAATCATCCGGATCTCCTCGGGTTCATTCTTGACATCATTGTCAATATTGACGATTGTGTCAAGAATGACCCGATGGAGTAGATCGAATGGTGGGCGTGCGTCAGTTCGACGAGGACGAGATGATCGCGACCGCGCTCGACGTGTTCTGGCGCAAGGGCCTGCACGATGCGACCATGCAGGACCTCGCGGCCGCGACCGGCGTCCAGCGCGGCAGCCTCTACAACGCCTATGGCGACAAGGAAGCGATCTTCCTGCGCGCCTTCGATCAGTATGCCGCGCAATTCCTGGACGGGGCCGGCAGCGCGCTGGCGCAGGGCGATACCTCAGCGAGGCTGAGGAGCTTCTTTGACATGATCATCGTCAACATGACGGACGGCACGCCGCAGCGGGGCTGCCTGACGACGCGCACCGCGCTCGACGCGTCCATTTCGAGCGCGGACGTGCGCCAGCGCGTGCTGGACGTGCTTACCCGGCTCGAGCAGCTGGTCGGCAAGGCCATCAGCGCGGCGCCGAACAGGCGCAGCCCGGCCGATGCGAACCGGCTGGCGCGCGTCATCGTGACGTTCACGCGCGGACTCGCCGTGATGGAGCGCGCCGGATACAGCCGCAAGCAGTTGAGGGAATCCGCCATCACATTCATCGATGCCGTGATTGGCGACGCCTGAGGCGGCGTCCTTGTCCGGCGACGGCGTCATCGTAAGGGAGAAACCAGCATGCAGGAACGGAACGGCGGCTGCCTGTGCGGCGCGGTGCGTTACACGCTCAAGAGCGAACCGCGGAGCATCGCGATATGTCATTGCACACATTGCCAGCGGCAAAGCGGCAGCCTGTTTTCGTTCAACCTCGTGATCCGCGAAGCCGACTACCAGCAGTCGGGCGAGACGGTGGTGTTCGTCGACAAGGGCGACAGCGGCCATCCGGTCGATCGTCATTTCTGCGGGCGCTGCGGGTCCCCTCTGCTTGCGAAGACCGCATTGATGCCCGGCAAGGTCGTGGTGAAAGCCGGCACGCTCGACAGCATGGAAGGATTGCAGCCGCAAGCCGAGATCTATACCGATCGCGCCGTCGAATGGCTCACGCCGATCCCCGGCGCTGCGCGCTTTGCCCGGAACGTGTGACCGGATGCGCCGGTCACGGGCGCAGCGGGAAACGATTCAGCCTGGCCAGGGTTGCGTCCGTTCCGATTGCATCGGAACGGAGGCTCTCGATTTCGCTTTGACGCGTTTTCTTCACGCGAACCGGTATCCGGTTCGCTCGAAAACGCTCGGGCGATCATTGACCGGCCGGCAGTTCGGCGTAGTTGCCGTCCTTGTCGCGGCGGTACACGACGTAGTCGATCAGGGTGATGTCACCCTTCGGCGTGTAGCTGATCTTGCCGAGCACAGTATCCCAGCTTCCGGCCTTGATGGCCGCCGCGACCTTCTTGGCGTCCGTGGTCTGGGCACGGGCTGCGGCCTGGCTCCAGATCTGGAACGCGGCGTAGCTGTAGAGCGTGTAGCCGTCGGGATCGATGCCCTTGTCCTTGAACTTCTTCAAGGTCGCGGCCGCGGTCGCCTTCTTGCGCGGGTCGGGCGAGAAGGTGAACAGCGAGCCTTCGGCGAGCGGACCTGCGATCGCGGCGAACTGCTTGTCGACCAGGGCGTCGCCGCCCATCAGCACCGCATTGACGCCCTGCTCGCGCATCTGGCGCAGGATCAACGCTGCCTCGGCATAATAGCCGCCGACATAGACGAAATCGATCGACTCCTTCTTGAAGCGGGATACCAGGGCAGCAAAATCCTTATCGCCCTTGGTATAGGCCTCATAGAGCTTTTCCTTCACGCCCGCGGCGTTGATGGCGTTCTTCGTTTCGTCGGCAAGGCCTTTGCCGTAGGTCGTCTTGTCGTGGATGATCGCGACGTTCTTGGTCTTGTAGTTCTTGATAATGTAGGCGGCCGCGACCGTGCCCTGCTGGTCATCCCGGCCGCAGACACGGAACGTGTTCCACAACCCGCGCTCGGTGAATTGCGGATTGGTCGAGCCCGGCGTGATCTGCAGCACATTGCCCTCGGCATAGGCGTCCGACGCAGGAATCGAGGTCGATGAGCAGAAATGCCCAACGACGAACGGAATCCTCGCGCCTGCCATCTTCTCGGCAACCGACACCGCCTGCTTCGGATCGCAGGCATCGTCGCCGACCTCCAGCTTCAGCTTCTTGCCAAGCACGCCACCCGCCGCATTGATGTCGGCGATCGCAAGATCAGCACCATTCTTGAACTGCTGGCCGAAGCTCGCCTCGGAGCCGGTCATCGGCCCGACCACGCCAACACTGATATCCTGTGCCATGGCGGCGCCGGACAAGGCCAGGCTCGCGCCGAGCGCAAGAAAATATCCTCGAAGTGCAAACTTCATCACATTCTCCTCGATGGTCTCAAGTCGCCTCAATGCATCGCAATCGACGAATCCGCCGATTGCAACGATCACCGGGAGGCTGCCTTTTAAGCGCGGGACGATTGGCAGGCTCGGACTGGGGCGACGGGGGATTGGACATATGCGACATCGGGCAACAATGTGAAACACGTTGTCGTGCATTGACGTCTGAAATCGCCCGCGGCGGACGATTGGCGGCGATCCTGTGTGCGCGACAGCACACAGAGCGCTGTCTGCAGCGCGCCGCCGACGGGTGATCGAACAGATCTGGCGCGCGCCGGGTTGCAGCGAACCGCAGGCAACGACCCGACGCCCTCTCAGGGAGATTGCGATATTCGGTCAGGAGCGCCGCGGCACGGCGCGGATATCCGACGGCGTCACGCCGTAATGCCGGCGGAAGGTGCGGTTGAAGTAGGACAGATCGCCGAACCCGACTTCGAATGCGATCGTACCGATGGTGCTGCCGCTGTGGCGCGGATCGGTCAGCAAATGATGCGCACGCGCCAGGCGCTGGCCGAGCACGAATTCCGAGAACGTCGAACCGACGCTTTCGAACAGCCGCTGGATATGGCGCGGCGTAAGCCTCAGCCGGGCGGCCACCGCAGGCAAGGTGAGATCGCCATAGCTGAGATTATCGTTGATGTCGGCCTTGACCGCGGCGAGCCGCGCGACCGCCAGCCAGCCCGCCGTCTTCCGCGGCAGCCGCCGCATCTCGGTTCGCGCCGATGATCAACGCCCCGAGATCGACCAGATGCCGGACGACGGCGCCGCACAGTTCGGGCGTCGCGAGCAGGTAGCTGTCGTCAAGCTCCCTGATGTAGAGCGCCAGCAGGCGCATCGCCTCGGTGTTCGCGGGCAACGGCCGGACCAGCATGTCCTCGGGATCGCGGACCAGCGCTGCCAGCGCCTTGCGCGGCAGCCTGAGACCGACGAAACGGCTCGGCGAGACCGGGACCGCCATGTTGCCGGCCTCCGCGCTCGACTGCAGCACGGCCTGCCCCGGGCCGAGCTCGATGTCGCGGTCGCGCTGCGATGCGCGGGTGTTGCCGCTCGTGATGATCGTCAGCACGAGGTCGTCATTGCCGTCGAGCAGCTCGCGCGGCCGTGCGATCTTGAGGTTGCTGCACGCCCACGATCCGATGCCGAGCCCAGGCAGCTCGCGCACATTGGCTTCGGCATGGAACGCGCCGGCGCTCAGCGGCTCCGGATCGAGCTTCACGATCATCCGCCCGATCTGCTCGCGAAAGATCGGCAAGCGGTCGCGCTCGCCGAAATCCGCGGTCGAGAACCGAAACCCGGTGATATCCGGCGACTGCATCGTCATCGGCTGATCCTTATGGCGGCGGGAGGTCGCCGCCGATATGCGGCCGATTTGTGGCAGCATGACACCGCTCGAGTGCACGGGACCGTGCTTACGTATCGGCACTTTTGCTGCAGACAGGCGATGCGCGCCGGATCATCCTGACGTTCTTGTCGGGTCTGAAATCGCAACCGAAATCGTGCTCGCTCGATGTTGCCCGACGTCGTCATCCATGCCGTTACGCGGATTATAATTGACTGACCGGACGGTCAATAGTAATCCAAGCCCACGTCACGCAACCTTTCGGCCGTCAGAAGCCGCAACGGGAGGTCATCATGGTCAGCGATTTGGTGTTGACCGATATCCGCGCCGGATATCGCGTCCTGACGCTCAACAGGCCCGATCGCCTGAATTCCTTCAGCGCCGATCTGCACGCCGCACTGATGGCCGCGCTGATCGCGGCGGAACAGGACAAGTCCTGCCGCGCGCTGATCCTGACCGGAGCCGGACGCGGATTCTGCGCCGGGCAGGATCTTTCCGATGGCGTGTTCACGCCCGGCGAAACGCCGGACCTCTCCGCACCGATCGAAAAATTCTACAATCCGCTGGTGCGCAAGCTGCGCGGCATTCCGATGCCGGTCGTGTGCGCCGTCAACGGGGTCGCCGCGGGCGCCGGCGCAAACCTGGCCCTTGCTTGCGACATCGTGATCGCCGCGCGGTCGGCCAAGTTCATCCAGGCCTTCGCCAAGCTTGGCCTCGTCCCTGACACCGGCGGCACCTGGTTGCTTCCGCGGCTCGTCGGCGGCGCGCGAGCGCGCGCACTGGCCATGTTCGCCGAGCCGATCTCCGCCGAGCGGGCGGAGACATGGGGCATGATCTGGAAGGTGGTCGAGGATTCCGACCTGATGGCCGAGGCCCACGCCCTCGCCGCCTCGCTCGCGACACAGCCGACCGATGGTCTTGCGCTGATCAAGCGGGCGCTCGATGCCTCCGAGACCAACACGCTCGATGCGCAGCTCGATCTCGAGCGCGAGCTGCAGGGCCGTGCCGGCCGGTCGGCGGACTATGCCGAAGGCGTCACCGCCTTTCTCGAAAAGCGCGCCCCGCGCTTTGTCGGACGAGCCAAGGATTGAAACGTTTCCGATTGAACATTCCGCCGCCAAGGCGAGACGCATCATTGATCACAAGTCAGAAGGTCCAATTGCGATGACACAGCCTCAATCCAGCGGTGCACGGACGGCGGACAACGTCATGAAGCTCGACAGTTTCGTGCGCGGAAAATGGTCCGGCCCGGGCGAACCGGCAGCCGAGGTTCACAGTGCCGTCACCGGCGATGTGGTGGCGGTCACGACCGGAAGCGATCTCGACATGCGCGAGATCCTCGCCTATGGCCGCGCGGTCGGCGGCAAGCATCTTGGAAAACTGACGTTCCACCAGCGCGCGGGCTTGCTGAAGGCGCTCGCCGACTATCTGACCCAGCACAAGGACCGGCTCTACAAGCTGTCGTTCCATGCGGGCGCAACCCGCACCGACGCTGTCATCGACGTCGACGGCGGCATCGGCACGTTGTTCGCCTATGCCGGCAAGGGACGCCGCGAGCTTCCGAACAGCAAATTCCTGCTCGACGGCAATATCGAAGAGCTCTCCAAGGGTGGCGCATTCGCCGGTCAGCATATCGTGACGCCGCTGCACGGCGTCGCCGTGCACATCAACGCGTTCAACTTCCCGTGCTGGGGCATGCTGGAGAAGCTGGCGCCCGCGCTGCTGGCCGGCGTGCCCGTCGTGACCAAGCCCGCGACGGTCACCTCCTATGTCGCTTACGAGCTGGTCCGGATCATCACCGAATCCGGCGTGCTGCCCGAAGGCGCTCTGCAATTCATCGTCGGATCGACCGGCGACCTGTTCGACCATCTGACCTGCCAGGACGTGGTGTCCTTCACAGGCTCGGCCGACACGTCGCAAAAACTACAGCGGCATCCGGTCATCGCGCGCGAGGCGGTCAGGTTCATCGCCGAACGGGATTCGCTGAACGCCGCAATCCTAGCTCCAGACGCCGTACCGGGCAGCCCGGAGTTCGACCTCTTCGTCAAGGAAGTGGCCAAGGAGATGACGGTCAAGGCGGGGCAGAAATGCACCGCGATCCGCCGCGCGCTGGTGCCGTCAGCGCAGCTCGACGCCGTGATCACGGCGCTGCGCGACCGTCTGGCCAAGGTCACGATCGGCAATCCCGAAAACGACAAGGTCAGGATGGGGCCGCTGGTCGGGCTCGGCCAGCGTAGCGATGTGTTTGCCCATGTCGCGAAGCTTCGCGCCGAAGCCGAACTGGTGGCCGGCGATCCCGGCAACTTCCCGCTGCTCGATGCCGACGCGAAGCGCGGCGCCTTCGTTCCGCCGCTGCTGCTGCATTGCGCGAAGCCGCTCGCCGCAACCGCAGTCCACGAGATCGAGGCGTTCGGACCTGTCAGCACCGTAATGGGATACGACGATCTGGATCAGGCCATCGCGCTGACCAATCGCGGCGGTGGTAGCCTCGTCGCATCCATCTACACGCACGACATCCCGGCTGCGACCGAGCTTGCCTTCGGCATCGGCAGTTTTCACGGCCGCGTCGCGATCATCGATCGCGACTGCGCGAGCGAGCACACCGGACACGGTTCGCCGATGCCGCAGATGGTTCACGGCGGCCCCGGCCGGGCCGGCGGCGGCGAGGAACTGGGCGGCGTCCGCAGCCTCCAGCACTACATGCAACGCACCGCGTTGCAGGGCTCGCCGGCGATGCTGAGCGGCGTCACCGGGCGCTGGTTCAAGGGCAGCCCGATGCTCGAAGGCGACCTTCACCCGTTCCGCTATCACTATGACGATCTCGAGATCGGCCGCACGCTGGTCTCGAAGTCGCGGCAGATCACGCTCGACGACATTGAGCACTTCGCGCATTTCACGGGCGACACCTTCTACGCCCATATGGACGAGGAAGCGACCAAAGGGCATCCGTTCTTCCCGGGCCGCGTCGCGCATGGCTACCTGCTGCTGTCGTTTGCCGCCGGCCTGTTCGTCGATCCCGACTACGGGCCGGTGCTAGCGAACTACGGCCTCGACTCGCTGCGCTTCGTCAAACCCGTCCAGCCCGGCGAACAGATCCAGGTGCGGCTGACCGCGAAGGAGAAGATGCCGCGCAACAAGCAATATGGCGAGGTACGCTGGGACGTCGAGATCACGACCGGCACCGGCGAAACCGCGGCGACCTACGAGCTTTTGACCATGAACGCGATGCGGGATTAAGAGGCACGTCAGAGCAACTCGGCCTGCCGGCTGCGGCCGGCCGATTTCGCCTTGCCGCGCGGCCGGGTGGCAGCGGCCGCGGCATCGTCGGCGCCGGCCAGCACGAGCTGCGCAACGAAACCGGCATATTCGGCGCGGGTCATCGGCCCGCCCTCGCGAAACCACATGTAATGCCAGTTCAGCATGCCGAAGACGCTCATCGTCAGCGGCTTGAGCAGGCGCTTCTGCTTCGCTGCCGGCACTGCGGCGGCGAGTGCATCCGACATGATCCCGACCAGGATCCGCTCGCTGGCGAGCAGCGGCTGCTGCTTTTCCTTCGGCAACAGCTTGAGGCTTGAGATCTGGACCTGATGCTCGGCGTCGGCATGCCGGTAGAGCTCGAGCAGGGTCGCAACGATCGTCCTGAAGCGTGCGACCGGATCGCCGGCCTGTGCGCTCGCCTTGCGGAGTGCCGCCACCAGCTTCGCGAGATGCGACGACAGGATATCGAACAGGATCGCTTCCTTGTCGGGATAATAGTGATAGAGCAGCGCCTTCGAGACACCGCAGGCGTCGGCGATGGTGTTCATCGACGTGCCGACATATCCCGATGCGGCAAACAGCTCGGCCGAGCGATGCAGCATCGAGAGGCGCTTGTCGTCATAGTCCTTGGCGCGCGATCGGGCCATGTCTTGTCCGTTCCACCAGGCGGCCGTTCGGCCATCGTCCAGGGATGTCAGCCAATAGTCGCAAGGTTCCGGGACCGCAGCCCCGCGTCCGAACCGCCATTTATTGACCATCCGGTCGGACAATTCCATAAGCCCGGCGATCGGGCAACATTGCCCGGAATGAATTTTCCTGGCGCCGCGTCGCGAGAGAATCTCTCTGCTGCAAAACGCCTCGCCATGCGCGTCTGATTGCAAACTTCGTGGCGCCACCCAGTTTCGCGCGCGCACCGGACAGGCGCGTGTTATCGTTCGTCGAACGGCTCGGAATGCGAAGGAGACTCTGGGTGCGGACATCTTCTTGGCTCCACGTCCTTCGTCGCGCAGCCCGCCGGCTGAAGAGATGGCAGCGGCGGTTGGCGCGCGCCGCCAATCCCGACGGCAAAGACATGCACGAACTCTTTCTGTTTGGTCCTCACGGCTGATTGCCGGTTCCCTCGACGCATGCCCAATCGAGACCGCGGCAGATGTGATCCATCGCCACGCTGACGTCAGTCTGCCCACGCCGCGCATGTCGTGCGGCCGGATCACGCACAGAGCGATAACATGACAGCTCCTCGAGCGCGTCACGTCATCATCGTCGGCGGGGGCGCGAGCGGCGTCCTGCTGGCGCACCAGCTACTGCGTCAACCGACGGACGATGTCCGCGTCAGCCTGATCGAGCAGCGTCCCGACATCGGGCGCGGCATCGCCTATCATACCGGCAATCCGGATCATCTGCTCAATGTACGGGTCGCGAATATGAGCGCGCTGCCCGACCAGCCGGATCATTTCTGGCACTGGCTGATCTCGCGCGGGGCGGACGCACCGCTCTGCCCTGATCCCTATTGCTTCGTGCCGCGGCGCATCTTTGGCGACTACATTGCCAGTCTGCTCGAGCAACAGGCGTCCGATCAGGCCGACATCCAACGCCTGTCGATCGTGCACGGCAGGTGCATCGCCATCCGCGAACGGCGAGGCGACGTCACCGCCAGCCTCGACGACGGCCGGCAGCTGATCGGCGACACCGTCGTTCTCGCAACCGGGCACGATCCACGCGCGAACAGTCCGGGTCATGCCGATCCCTGGGCAGCACCGTCTGCCGCTGCGATCGCCGACGACGCGACCGTCCTGATCCTCGGCACGGGCTTGACGATGGTCGATTACGTGCTGTCGTTGCTGCGCGACGGACATCGCGGGCCGATCGTTGCGATGTCGCGCCGGGGCCTTCTCGCCAAACCGCACCGCCGGGTCGACGCCATGCGCATCGAAGAGGCGGAGGTCCCCTTCGGCTCCGGAATCGGCAGCCTGCTTCGCTGGCTTCGCGGTCGCATCGACCGGCACACCGCAGCGGGCGGCGACTGGCGCAGCGTCATCGACGGGCTTCGTCCCCACACCCAGCGGCTGTGGCGTGAACTCCCGCTTTCGTCCAAGCGCCGGTTCCTCGAACACGCACGCGCCTGGTGGGACGTGCATCGGCATCGGATGCCGCCGGAAGTGGAGGTCCGGATCACCGAAGCGATCTATGGAGGCCGGCTCACCCCGATGGCCGCGAAGCTGATCTCGGCCGAGCCCGACCGGACAGGTGCGACCGTGAGTTACCGGCGACGCGGCGAGACCAGGCTCCATCGCATGCATGTCGGCGCCATCGTCGACTGCACCGGCATCGTCCAGGATCCGCGCGCAACCGCCAACCCCGCGGTGCGCAGTCTGCTCGAGCTTGGCCTGGCGCGCGTCGATCCGCTCCGCATCGGCATAGAAACCGATCGCAATTGCGCAATCATCGGTCACGACGGCGTCCCGTCACGCCGTCTGTATGCCGTCGGCCCGCTCACGCGCGCCGCGTTCTGGGAAATCAGCGCAATTCCCGACATCCGCAACCAATGCGCCGAGCTTGCCGCTCTGCTGGTTCGCGCCGACGAGGAGCGGCGACTCGCATCCCCCCGCGCACGTCTAGGCCTTCGGCTCTGATTGAATCAAAACCGAAACTCCAGCCTTTTGTTCTGACGCGCCTCTTCACGCGAACCGGTGTCCACTTCGCTCGACAACGCTCTAGCTGCCGAAGCCGGCCGGAATGAACGCCGGCAGCTTCTCCTCGATGAAGTGCTTGACCTCCGGCGAGTTGAAGACCTGGATGAAGGCCTTCAGGCGCGGATCGTCCTTCTTGTCCGGCCGCGCGGTAAAGCGCAGCACGAGACCATCATCGACCGTGCGGTCGATCACCAGCGCCGATTTCGGATCACCGCCGGCCGGTATCAGATAGGTGATATTGACGAGCGCAAGCGTGACGTCGTCGAGCGACCGGTAGGTCTGCGCCGGATCGAGCTCGACGATCTTCAGGTTCTTGGGATTTTCGATGATATCAAACCGGCTCACCGAAAAACCCTTGCCCGGCGCCAGCTTGATCAGTCCGGCGCGTTCGAGCAGGATCAAGCCACGCGCGCCGTTGAGCGGCTCGTTCGGGATCGCAACGCTGTCGCCGGACTTGATCTCGTCGAGCGACTTGATCTTCTTCGAGAACAGCCCGACGGGCGCGATCACGCCGACCTTGTCGACCTGGATCAGGTTGAAACCGCGCTGCTTGTTCTGGATCGCGAGATAGGTGGCGTGCTGGAACAGATTGGCGTCGACGTCGCCGCTGTTCACCACCTCGTTCAACGCGACCCAGTCCGACAGCTCGACGATCTTGACGTCCTGCCCCTTGTCCTTGGCGAGCTTGGCGGCAAAGGCAGCCAGCTGACCGACCGGGCCGGCGCTGGTCGCAATCTTGAGAGGTTCGTCCGCAACGGCGGCCGCAGTCATGGCAAGCAGCACGCCAGCTGCCTGCGCCAGGCGCAACAATGTCTTCATGGTCTCGGTTTCAACTCCGTCTTCAGGGATCGATCAGGCCGCCTTGCGGCCGCTGCTTCCCGCCTCGGCCTCGGCCAATGCCTGGGTGAGGTCGGCGAGGATATCGTCGGGATGCTCGATGCCGACCGAAAGCCTGATGTATCCGGGCGTCACGCCTGCCGCGAGCTGCTCCGCGGCGCTCAGCTGCTGATGGGTGGTCGACGCCGGGTGGATCGCCAGCGAGCGCGCATCGCCGATATTGGCCACGTGATAGAACAGTTTCAGCGCATCGATGAAACGACGGCCGGCCTCGACGCCCCCTTTCAGCTCGAAGCCGACCAGCCCGCCATAGCCGCCCTTCAGATAGAGATCGGCGCGGCGCCGGTCCTCGCCGCTCTGCAGTCCGGGAAAGATCACATGCGAAACGGCGGGATGCCGTGCCAGGAAGTTCGCGACCTTGATCGCGTTCTCGTTGTGCTGACGCAACCGCAGCGGCAAGGTCTCCAGTCCCTGGATGAACTGAAATGCGTTCTGGGGAGCGACCGCGGCGCCGAGATCGCGCAGCAGCTTCACGCGTGCGCGCAGGATGTAGGCGATCGGACCGAGCGGCTTGGCTGCCTCGGTCCAGATCGCGCCGTGATAGGCATCGTCCGGCTGCGTCAGCAGCGGGAACCGCTCGGCGTGCGCCGCCCAGTCGAAATTGCCGCCATCGATGATCGCTCCGCCAATCGACGTGCCGTGGCCGCCGATATACTTTGTCGCGGAATGGACGACAATCGCCGCGCCGTGCTCGAACGGGCGCGCAATGAGCGGGACGGCGGTGTTGTCGAGAATCAGCGGCACGCCGAGCGAACGGCCGATATCCGCGACTTCCCTGATCGGTAAGACGTTGAGCTTCGGGTTCGGTAGCGTCTCGGCGAAGTAGGCCCGGGTCTTCGCATCGGTCGCCCGACGGAAGTTTTCCGGATCGGCCGGATCGACGAAGCGAACTTCGATGCCGAACTGCTTCAGCGTCTGCGAAAGCAGCGTCCAGGTGCCGCCGTACAGATCGGTCGATGAGACGATATTGTCGCCGGCTTGCGCGATGTTGAAGATCGCGTAGGCTGTCGCGGACTGGCCCGACGCCACGGCCAGTGCGCCAACGCCGCCTTCCAGCGCGGCCAAGCGCTCCTCGAACGCGTCAGCCGTCGGGTTCTTGATCCTGGTGTAGATCTGTCCGATCGCCTCCAAGGCGAACAGCCGCGATGCGTGATCGGTATTCTCGAATTGAAAGGACGTCGTTTGGTAGATCGGAACGGCGACGGCGCCGGTCGCCGGGTCGGACCGGTACGATCCGCCATGCAAGGCGAGCGTCTCGACATTCTTGGTTTCGATCGGCATCTCGAAAATCTCCTGAAATCCGTGGACCCAGCGTCAAAAGGCAAAGAATGATGCGCAGCAGCGTCCGCGACTGTCGAGACATCGGAGAAAATAGCGATGAGCGTGCTGGCGGCGCGTCTGATGGCGTCGCTAATTTTTCAGCCGCCGCGCCCATCGCATAACATTTGTTTCACTGCGCCGCCGCGTTGAACGGATCAGCGGAGCTGATGAGCCATCTGCTGATCGCGCCTGAAAATCGGTACGCATGCCGCGCATACCGTGATTTCAAACAGCACGACGAAGTCGAACAAACAAATCTCTGCTGCGCCGGATCGGCGACGGAGCACGATTTTGATCCTGTCTCTCCGAATAGAAAATAAAGCCGCGCAGCTGACGTGATAAATCACCTCTCAGTCCTCAATTGGCGGAATCGCGCGATGACCAGACCAAAGGAACTTCGCTTCAACGCGTTCAACATGATGGCGCCGAGCCACAACTGGGCCGGCCTCTGGTCGCATCCGCGCGACACCTCACTCAACTACAACTCGCTCGACTATTGGGTGGATTACGCCAGAACGGCCGAACGCGGCCTTCTCGACGGCATCTTCCTGGCCGACGTCTTTGGCATCTATGACGTCTACAACGGCAGTCCTGAGACCGCGCTGCGTCACGCCGTTCAGTTGCCGAACGCCGAGCCGACCCTGCTCGTCTCCGCCATGGCTTACGCAACGAAGCATCTCGGCTTCGGCATCACGTCCAACCTCACCTACGAACATCCCTACCAGTTCGCCCGCCGCTTCTCGACGCTCGATCATCTCACTCGCGGACGGATTGGCTGGAACATCGTCACCGGCTATCTCGATAGCGGCGCCCGCGGAATGGGTCTTGAGGCCAACCGCGCGCATGATGAACGCTACGAGGCGGCCGAAGAATTCCTCACGGCGGCCTACAAGCTGTGGGAAGGCAGCTGGGAGGACGGCGCGGTCCGCCGTGACCGGACAGCGCGCGTGTTCACTGATCCGGCAAGGATCCACAATGTGCAGCACCAGGGACTTCATTACCGGGTCGACGGCATCCACCTCGCCGAACCCTCGCCACAGCGCACACCGTTGCTGTACCAGGCGGGAATCTCGAAGCGCGGCCGCGCCTTCGCGGCGAGGCACGCGGAAGCGATCTTCCTCAACGGCCAGACCAAGCCCATTCTGGCCCGCGCCGTACGCGAAATCAGGGAGGCGGCCAAGGCGTTCGGACGCGATCCCTATGATATCCGCCTGTTCGCCGGCGCAACCGTGATCGTTGCCCCGACGCGCGCGGAGGCCAACGATCTGCTCGAGGAGTACGCAGGGTATGTCGATCAAGCCGGCCAGCTGGCCCTGCTCTCGGGCTGGACCGGCATCGATTTCTCGAACTATCGTCCCGATCAAGCGGTAGAATATGTCGAGAGCAACGCGATCCAGTCGATGGTCGAGAATTTCACGTTGCGGAGCGACCGGCCGGTCAAGGTCGGTGATCTCGCGACGCTGAGCCGGGTCGGCGCACGCTCGCCATTCGTGGTCGGTTCACCCCAGGACGTGGCGGACGAGCTGATCGCCTGGGTCGACGAAACCGACGTCGACGGCTTCAACCTGTTCCGCCTCGTCGCGCCGGAATCGCTGACGTCATTCGTCGACCTCGTCGTGCCGGAATTGCAGTCACGCGGAGTCTACAAGACAGCCTATCGCGAAGGCACGCTCCGCGAGAAGCTGTTCTCCGGACGTGGTCCCTATCTTGACGCTACGCATCCCGGCGCCGGCTTCCGCCGCGCCTCGATGGCAGCGCGCACCGAGGCCGCTGAATAGATCAGCCTGGAAACCTCCTGGAGATGGGCGATCAACGCCCCTCACCAGGTTGCGATGTAGGTGCCCTTGAAGCGCTTCTCGAGGAATGCCTTGACCTCCTCGGAATGGTAGGCATCGATCAGCTGCTTGACCCAGGGCTTGTCCTTGTCCGCCTCGCGCACGGCAACGATGTTGACCCATGGGCCATCGGCCGCCTCGCGGGCAATTGCATCGGTGGCGGGATTGAGCCCGGCCTGAACCGCATAATTGTTGTTGATCGAGACCAGATCGACATCTTGCAGGGAACGCGGCAGCTGCGCGGCATCAAGCTCGACGAAGCGCAGATGCTTCGGATTGTCAGTGATGTCGGCAATGGTCGACGCGACGTTGTTGGGATCCTTGAGCTTGATCACGCCGTGCAGCGCGAGGATCATCAGGCCGCGCGCGCCGTTGGAAGGATCGTTAGCGATCGCCACCCGCCCGCCATCCGGAAGATCGGCCAGCTTCTTGTATTTCAACGAGTAGACACCTTGCGGCGACGCAATCGTGTTGGCGACCTTGACGATCTTCCAGCCGGTCTTCGATATCTGGTTCTTCAAATAAGGCTCGTGCTGGAACGAATTGGCCTCGAGATCCCCGAGCGCGAGCGCCTGGTTCGGGATCACGTAGTCGGTGAATTCGACCACCTTGATGTCGAACCCATGGCCCGCGGCCACCTTCTTGACGACTTCGAGAATCTCGGCATGTGGTCCGGCCGTGACGCCGACCCGGACCGTCTCGGCCCTCGCGGTGCCGACCAGGAGCGTTACCGCGGCAACCGCCGTCATCAGAATACGCATCATCATCCCTCAGCAATTGGAGCGGCAACTACCAGCCGGGCAGCACCGCGCCCTTGAACTTGGTCTGGACGAATTCCTTGATCTCCGGCGTGTGGTAGCTATCGACCAGGATCTTGACCCACGGCTTGTCCTTGTCGGCGGAGCGAACCGCGATCAGATTGACGTATGGCCCTTTCGGATCCTCGCGCAGGATCGGATCCTTGACCGGATCGAGACCGGCCTGCGTCGCATAGTTGGTGTTGATGACCGCCGCATCGACATCGTCGAGCGCCCGGGGCGCCTGGGCTGCGTCGACTTCGACGAATTTCAGCTTCCTGGGATTGTCGGTGATGTCGATAACAGTCGGCTTGAAGCCGACATCGCTCTTCAGCTTGATCGCGCCCTTGTCGCGTAGCAGGAGCAGCGCCCGGCCGCCATTGGTCGGATCATTGGGAATTGAGACCTTGGCTCCGTCAGGAACGTCGGCCCAGCTCTTGTGCTTGCGCGAATAGACACCGATCGGAAAATTGACCGTCAATCCCACCTGCTCGATCTTGTAGCCGCGATCGGCTTTCTGGTTGTCCAGGTAGGGCTGGTTCTGAAACGAGTTGGCCTGGATGTCGCCGGCATCGAGCGCGGCGTTCGGAACGACATAGTCGGAGAACTCGATGAGCTGAAGCTCGAGCCCGCTCTTCGCCGCGATCGGTTTCACGGCCTCGAGGATTTGTGCATGCGGACCGGGCGTCACGCCGATCTTGATCGTTTCTGCCGCGGCGGCGGTCCACCAGATCGCAACAACGCCTGCAAGTGCGAAAATGGATCGAAGCAACATCCTGGTCTCCTTGGAACTGAAATCGCTATCAAGCTCATCGCCCGCTCCGGGGACGAAATCAATGAAATGAGAATCCAAATTTTTCCGCGTGACGAGTCGCCGCTGCTGTGGCCGCGATGAAAAGAGAATGGAGCCGGCCGGGCATTTTGGCGCAGCGAGCGGCTTACCTGCCGATCCCGGCCGCAACGCGCGCGCCAAAAATACTTTTCTCGCTGACTTCGCTTGCATAGAAAATTGCACTCGTTCGGACGATTTCTCCGCGATTGCCTCCAGCGCTCCGATTGCACACAAATAACAACAGATCGAACCGGCTCAGGACGTCTCGCCATGCCCATCTTTGCCCGCCCCATCCCGCCAGCGCAGGCCGCATCATCTGCGGCTGCGATGTCGCGCCTTCTTGCTGTCGCCGCCATCGGGCTGCTCGCGATGACCTCGCTGGTTCGGCCTGCGGCCGCCGAGGAAATCCGGATCGGCTACCAGAAATCGTCGACGCTAACCGCGATCCTGAAGACCAACGGCGCGTTGGAGAAGGCGTTGGCGCCGCTCGGCATCACCGTGTCTTGGCACGAGTTCACCAGCGGCCTACCGCTGCTCGAAGCCATCAATGTCGGCAGCATCGATTTCGGAGCCGACGTCGCCGACACCGTGCCGATCTTCGCCCAGGCCGCCGGCGCCAAGCTCGCTTACGTCGCCGAGGAAGCCGCTTCTCCATCGGCGCAGGCGATCCTGGTGTCGAAGGAATCCGCGATCAAGTCGCCGGCCGATCTCAAGGGCAAGAAGGTCGCGGTCACCAAGGGCGCGGGCAGCCACTTCCTGCTGCTTGCGGTACTTGCCAAGGCCGGGCTGACCTTCAAGGACATCACGCCGGCCTATCTGACGCCGGCCGATGGCCGCGCGGCGTTCGTCAGCGGCAATGTCGATGCCTGGGTCGCCTGGGATCCGTTCCTCAGCAGCGCGCAACGCCAGTCCGGCGCGCGCATCCTGACCGACGGCAGCGGCGGGCTCGCAAGCTACAAGCGCTACTATCTCGCGTCGGCCGCGTTCGCCGAAAAGCGGGCCGATGCACTGAATGTCATCTTTGCCAGGCTGGTCGAAACCGGCACCTGGGTCAAAGCCAGTCCGAACGAGGCCGCGGCGCTGCTCGCCGGCCTGTGGGGCATCGACGCCGCCACGGTGGAGGAGGCCAACAGCCATCGCTCCTACAAGGTCGGCGTGGTCACCGCGGCCGGCCTTTCCGAGCAGCAGCGGATCGCCGATACCTTCACGGCCGAAGGTCTGCTGCCACGCAAGGTCGATACCGGCGACGTCAAGATCTGGGCGCCGAAGGGATCGTGACGCCGCCGCACCTTTAGCGGTGGCGCAGGCGGCGATTGACGCGGCGCGCCAGATAATCGCCGGCGGTCTGTACGGTCTGAACCAGTGCGATCAAAACGACGACGACCGCAAGCATCATTTCGGGCATGAAGCGCTGATAGCCGTAGCGAATGCCGAGGTCGCCGAGGCCGCCGCCGCCGACGGCCCCCACCATTGCGGAGTAGCCGAGCAGGCTGACCACCGCGAGCGTCAGGGCCAGCACCAGGCCCGGCAAGGCCTCCGGGATCAGGACCTTGAATACGATCTGCAACGGGCTTGCACCGAACGAGGACGCCGTCTCGATCAGACCGGCATCGACCTCGCGGATCGCCGCCTCGACCAGACGGGCGATGAACGGCGTTGCCGCGATGGTGAGCGGCACAATTGCCGCGCCCGATCCGATCGAGGTGCCGGCAATCAGCCGCGTGAAAGGAATGATCGCAACCACCAGGATGATGAACGGCGTCGAGCGGGCCGCATTGACGATGACGCCGAGCACGCCATTGGCTGACGGCGCGGCGAACAGCTCCCCTTTCCGGCTGGTCGCCAGGAAGACGCCAAGCGGAAGGCCCAGTGCGGTCGCAACCAGCGCGGCCACCGAGACCATGAAAAGGCTCTCGCCCGTGGCCTGAACGATCAGGTTGATGAGTTCACGCGACATAGCCGAGACGCTCCACCAGAATGTCATGCTGAGAAAGATAGGCCAGGGCCTGCCTGGCCGCGGCTTCACTGCCGGGAATGCCGAGGATCAGCGAACCCACGTGCTGGCCGCCGATCTCGTCGATGCGGGCCGATAGCAGCGCCACGTCATGGGACAGTTCGCGCGAAAGCCGCGCCACCACGGTGTCGCCGGCTTTGGTGCCGCGCACCTGCACGCGAAGGACCGCCTGCCCGCCTGCAACCGGTTGCGGCGAAAGGCGGCTCGCCAGCGAGACCGGAACACTGTCCCCGATCACCTCGGAAAGGAACGCCTGCGTGACCGGATGCCGGGGATGCGTGAAGATTTCCGCGACATGACCGCGCTCGACGACATGGCCGCCGTCGATCACCGCAACCTCCTTGGCGAGCTGGCGGACAACCGACATCTCGTGGGTGATCAGCACGATCGTGACCCCGAGCTCGCGATTGATGTTGGCCAGCAGGTCCAGAATCGCACGCGTGGTCTGCGGATCGAGCGCCGACGTTGCCTCGTCGGACAGCAGCACATTCGGCCGTGTCGCCAGCGCGCGGGCGATGCCGATGCGCTGCTTCTGGCCGCCGGACAATTCGGAGGGATAGCGATCGTACTTGTCGGCAATGCCGACGAGCTCGAGCAGCTCGGCCACACGGACGGCGATGTCAGCCCTAGACCAGCCGGCGATCTCGAGCGGCAAGGCAATGTTGTCGGCCGCCGTCCGCGACGACAACAGGTTGAAGTGCTGGAAGATCATGCCGATCGAGCGCTGCGCCAGGCGCAGTTCGCGGCCGGCAAGCGCCGAAATCTCGCTGTTATCGACGACGACGCGGCCGCTCGACGGCTTCTCAAGCCCGTTGATGAGGCGGACGAGGCTCGATTTGCCGGCGCCGGAGCGGCCGATCACGCCGGTGATCGAGCCGCGCGGAATCGCGAAGTCGATCGCCTGCAAGGCGTGCACGCTCGGCTTGTCGCGATAGGCCGGATAGACCTTCGAGACCGCTTCGAAGCGGATCATGGCTTCGCTCGCGTTCGGAGCGAGCGGAATGGGCGGCAGCGGCGCAACAGGCTGCGCCGTCGTCAGGGATTGATGTACATTCATTCGGTCGGTCCAATTGGGAAATGGCTTCGGTCGCCGGGCGCAGCCCGGCTCAATGACCAAAGAGCAGATAGCTGCGGTCGATGCCGCGGAGATCGCGCGTCTCGTCGGTCCAGCCGACCGCGCGGCGGTAACTGCCCAACGCAGCAGTCTGCCGCAGCGCGACCACGTCGGTTGGGCGAGGCTCCTCCGCATAAGGCGACACGTAAAGCGCGTCCTCGGGACAATACAGTTCGCAGAGGAAACACGTCTGGCAATCGCCCTGACGGGCGATCACCGGAATCCCCTCCGTCTTGTCGAAGACATTGGTGGGGCAGACATTCACGCAGATGTCGCAGGACGTGCAGCGCTCGGCGTCGATCACCTCGATCATTCCGCGGCCTCTGCATAGCTGGCCTCGGCATGCGGCCGCACCGTGGTCCAGACCTCGTCGAGGCCGCCGCTCGTCACGTAATGGCGTTGGCGGTCGTCCTGATCGGGATAGTCGTCGCGGCGATGCATGCCGCGGCTTTCGTGACGCGCCAGCGCGCTGCGGTACATCCAGCGCGACGTCGCCAGCATGGCCGTGCTCTCGCGGGCACGCAGCAGATCGTCCTTGCTCGCCGCATCGGCCGCCGAGGCGTCAGACCATTCCGCATCGAGCCGCGCCAGCGCGCCTTCGAGACGCGAGGCGTGCCGGAAATAGTTCAGCTCATACGGATAGACCTCGTCCTGGACCGCCTTTGCCAGCGCGGCCGGCTCAAACGCGCGACCCGCTCTGCTTCGAAACGCAACGGTTCCGGCGGACGCCAGCCGTCGCTGACGTGCCGGGCCCAGCTGCCTTGCATAGCCGGCAGCGCCCCATCCGGCCCAGGTCCCCGATGACATCGCCCAGGCGGCGTTGTGGCTGCCGCCGCCGGTGAAGCCGCCGCAGATCAACTCGCGCGTCGCTGCATCACCGGCCGCATAGAGTCCTGGCACGCTGGTGGCGCAGCTGTCGTCGACAATGCGAAGGCCGCCGGTGCCGCGCACGGTGCCTTCGAGCCGCAAAGTGACGGGGAAACGCTCCCTGAAGGGATCGATGCCGGTGCGATCGAACGGCAGGAAGAAATTCGGCTGCGACGCGCGCATGTGCCGCTGCACGTCGTCGTCGGCCTTGTCGAGGCGGGCATAGACCGGTCCCTGAAGCAGCGCGCGCGCAATCGCCGATCGCCCGCCCTTGGATGCCGCACCGGGAACGACGCTGCCGTCCTCATAGCTGAAGGTCGCCCAGCCGTAGAACAGCGTCTTGGTCACGGAGCCGAACGCCGGCGAGATCGCATAAGGGTTGGAGAATTCCATGCTGCTGAACTCGGCTCCGACCTCCGCGGCCATCAGATAACCGTCCCCGGTCAGCACATTCGATCCCAGCGTCTTGCTCAGGAACGCGCAGCCGCCGGTCGCCATGACGACAGCCTTGGCGCGCACGATCCAGCGATCGTGCTTCTGGCGGCGCACGCCGCTGGCTCCCGCAACCGAGCCGTCGTCATCCA
Source organism: Bradyrhizobium sp. UFLA01-814 (assembly GCF_046718885.1). NCBI lineage: Bacteria > Pseudomonadati > Pseudomonadota > Alphaproteobacteria > Hyphomicrobiales > Nitrobacteraceae > Bradyrhizobium > Bradyrhizobium sp. UFLA01-814. The sequence goes on from NZ_JAQOSR010000050.1 coordinate 29,411, forward strand.
CCAGCAGCTCAAGCGCCGGGCTGTGATCGAGAATGGTGACACCGGCCTGCTTGGTGCGCTTGCGCATCAGGCGCATGTATTCCGGCCCTTGCAGCGAGTTGCGCTGTGACTTGCCACCGTCGTCGACCGGGTAAGGGTAACCCCAGGCAGCCAGACGATCGCTGTCCTCGTAGGTCTGGTCGAGCACGCGCGCCATCCAGCGGCGATCCTGCAAGTACCCGCCCATCTTTTCGCGATTGGCCATCGCGGCCTCACGCAGCGCCGGATTGGGATCGACATACCAGACGCCGGTGCCGGCAGCCGCGGTGGCACCCGACGTGCCGCAAAATCCCTTGTCGGCGAGCACGACGCGCGCGCCGCGCTCGGCTGCGCTCACCGCAGCCCACGTCCCCGCCGGCCCGCCGCCGATCACCAGCACGTCAGCGTCGAATTCGACCGAGCCGCCTGGCGCGGTTCGCTGTTCGGCACGTCGCTCGTGGATTGTCATCGTTCAATTCTCCGGCCGGCACCGATTGCTTGCAATACGCCGCAACAGCATCGTTACGCGCGGAGGCTGCTCTGGCAATTTCAGATATTTGCACAGACTTGGACGAAGCTTCCCCTGCCGCTGCGCGCCAAAGAATATTCATGCGGCGACGGGCGGGACGTTCCGTTCATCGCAGAAGATCGACACCGGATTTGTCCGCAGATCGCGCAGCGGGGACGGATATTTCTTTTTGCATGGACACGCCGGCCGTTCGTTTTCATGCGGCCAGACAGGCGATACTTCGTGAATCGTCTCACCCCATTGCGTGGCAGCCATGTCCGATCGTCAGCTTCACCTCAATGTCAACCTGCTGCACTCCGGCGTATACGCGTCGGCGTGGCGGATGCCCGAAAGCGATCCTCGCGCCTGCTTCGACGTCGGCCATTATGTGCGCGTGGCTGAGATCGCCGAGCGCGGCAAGCTCGATGCGATCTTCCTTGCCGACACGCCGGCCATCACCGACCGCATCGACTACCGCTCCTTCATGTCGATGGAACCGACGATCGTGCTGGCGTCGGTGGCCGCGGCGACCAGCCATATCGGGCTGATCGCGACCGCCTCGACCACCTACAACGAGCCCTACAACATCGCACGCCGCTTCGCGACCCTGGACCTGGCGAGCGGCGGCCGCGCCGGCTGGAATGCGGTAACCACGGCCGACGCGTCGGCCAGCCGAAATTTCGGCCTCAGCAACGTGCTGGAGCACAAGGCCCGCTACGAGCGCGCCAAGGAGTTCGCCGAGGTCGTCCATGCACTGTGGGACAGTTGGGAGGACGACGCCTTCGTCGGCGACAAGTCCTCGGCGCGATTTGTCGATACGTCGAAGGTTCATCCGATCGCGCATCGCGGCGCCCATTACTCCGTGGCCGGTCCGCTCAACGTGCCGCGTTCGCCGCAGGGCCGCCCGGTGACCGTGCAGGCCGGCGGCTCGAGCGACGGCCGTGATCTCGCTGCCGCGCAGGCCGAAGCCGTGTTCACGCTGGCCCAGACGATCGAGGAAGGCGTCGCCTATGCGCGCGACCTGCGCGCCCGCGCCGCGGCCTACGGTCGCGCCGGTGACTCCATCGTCATCCTGCCGGGCCTTGCCACCGTGATCGGCAGCACCGAGGCCGAGGCGAAACGGCGGCAGGATGAGCTGTGGGAGCTGGTTCCGATCGAGTACAGCCTCGCGCGTCTCGCCGGCACGTTGCAGGTCGATTCTGCGATCCTAGAGCTCGACAAGCCGCTACCCGATCCACTCCCACTGCCGGCCAACGCCAACCACACCATGTTCCAGGGCACGGTGAACCTTGCGCGCCGCGGCAACCTCACCGTCCGGCAATTGTTGCGGGCACTCGGCGGTGGGGTCGGACACCGGATCATCGTCGGCACGCCCGAGCAGATCGCCAACGACATCGAGGCCTGGTTCAGGGCTGGCGCGGCCGACGGATTCAATCTGATGCCCGACGTGTTGCCGACGGGGCTCGAAATCTTCGTCGACAGCGTGGTGCCGATCCTGCAGCGCCGCGGTCTGTTCCGAACCAATTACGCCGGCACCACCTTGCGTGAGCATTTTGGCTTGCCTCGGCCGATCAGCCGCTTTGCGCGTCAGACGGAAGCCGCCGCAACCGCGTGACGCAGCTACCGCGAACCCGCCAGCAGTGCTCGCGTATCATTTGCAACAGATGACGCTGCGCGGACGCGCGGGATGATCTCCTTCGCAAAGCGCTCCATCTCGGCCTCGAAAGGCTGGAACTGCAGCATGAACAACTCGATGCCCGCGGCATGGAACGCCCCGATCCGGGCGGCCACGTCATCATAGCTCCCAACCAGCCCGGCAGCGGTGCCGCCGTTGCTGCCGACCCGCTCCGACTTCTGCATGGTCTGCATCATCACGACCTTCGGATCGGTGTTCTGCCGCTGGATCGCCTTAATCGAGGCGTCCTGCCGCGACAGCTCCAGCAGCCGCTCATAGGCGGCCTGGGCCTCGGCCTGCGTCTGGCGCGCGATGACGAAGGCGGACAGCCCGAAGCGAAGCGGCGCCGAGGTCCGTGGCCGCGCCGCCACGTCGGCAATGAGGCCCGCGACATCCTCGAGCGGCTGACCGTTGATGAACCAGACGTCGCCGTGGTCGGCGACCAAAGCGCGCGCCGGCTCGGACTCGCCGCCGACATAGATCAATGGTCGCGGTCGGTAGAGGCTCGTCGGCCGCAACAGATAATCGCGGACGTCGAAATGTTCGCCCTTGTAGGTCAACCGCTCGCCCTGCATCAGGCGCGAGACGATCGTGACCCACTCGCGGCCATAGGCGTAACGGGCATCGTGCTCGGCAAAGCCGATGCCGGCCTTGTCGAGCTCGGGCCGGTTCCAGGCATTGACCAGGTTGATCGCGAAGCGTCCGCGGCTGATGTTCTCGATCCCGAGCGCAAGCTTGGCCAGAACCACCGGGTGGTAGAGATAGGGTTTGATGGCCGCGATGATCTCGATCCGGCTGGTCAATGCCGCAACGGCCGCCGCCGCGCTCCAGGCCTCGAGCTGATCGAAATCCTCCTGATGCGGATTGATGGTGTGCTGCGCGATCAGCGTGGAATCGTAGCCCAGCGCTTCGGCGGCAAGCACGAGGTCGCGATTGCGCTCCCACGATGCGTCATACGGCTCCTCCGGATCCTGATAGGCCGCGCGCGAACCATGGACCAGCGCCCAGATGCCAAAGCGAAGCGGTCGTGTCGACATTCCGTCTCTCCGATTTCCCTGACGTTGCGTCGGCGTGTTTTCAAAGAAGCACGGCGGCAGATCAAGCAGCGGCGCATCAAAAGATTATCCTTGCCGCGCGGCGCGCGCCGATGAACCAGAAAACTCCGGACGCAGCGACAATTGGAATACGGCTCTATTTCTGTTCGAGAAAATTCGTGGGACAGTTTGCGTCGCATGAGCCGCGCGCCCTTTCGAACGACGACGAACCGTCAATCGAGAGAACGGCAGACCATGCCGCGCGCGATCAATGACGTCCGCGCGCCGTGTTGGATGAGGACCGAACAGACTTGAGCAACCTCGAACAGGCTGCGCCATCAACCGCGTTTGATTCAACGCCGCGCAGCGATCAAACCGCATCGCCGTCCCGGAAGCCACGAGTAGAGATCGGCCGGCGCGGCATGCTGCTGCTGTCGTGGCTCGCCCCGGTCGTGCTTCTGATCGTCTGGGAATTGCTGGCGCAGGCCGGCTGGCTCTCGCCGCAGGTGCTGCCGGCACCGAGCAAGGTCGTCCGGACGGCATTCAAGCTGGCGACGTCCGGAAGCCTGCTGAACGATCTCGGCGTCAGCCTGCTGCGCGCAACGGCCGGTTTTGCGATCGGCGGCAGCGTCGGATTCGCGCTCGGCATCCTCGTGGGCTTCTCGCGGATCGCGGAGGCCGCGATCGACCGCAGCATCCAGATGATCCGCGCGATCCCGTTTCTCGCCGCGCTGCCGCTGGTGATCGTCTGGCTCGGCGTCGGCGAAGCCCAGAAGGTCTTCCTGGTCGCGCTCGGCGTCGCCTTCCCGATCTACATCAACACCACGCTGGGTATCCGGCAGGTCGACCCGAAGCTGCTCGAGCTCGGCCGCGTCCAGGGCCTCGGAACGCTCGAGCTGATCCGGCGCGTCATCCTGCCCGGCGCCCTGCCCTCGATCCTGACCGGTGTGCGCTATGCGCTGGCGACCGCGTGGCTGGCACTGGTGGTCGCAGAGACCATCGGCGCCCAGTCCGGCATCGGCTTTCTCGCCATGGATGCACGCGAGTTCCTGCGCACCGACGTGATCGTGCTGACGATCGTGATCTATGCGCTGATCGGTGTCGCCGCCGACGGCATCGCGCGCGCCCTGGAGCGACGGCTATTGGCCTGGCATCCGAACTATGGAGGCGCACGATGACGTTGCACGCCGTGCCCTCACCGGCCGCGATTGCGCCGGCCGTCGTGGTGACGGGACTGCATCGCGCCTATGGCAGCCGCGTGGTGATCGAGAACCTCAACCTGCGCATCGAGCGCGGCGAGTTCGTCGTCCTGCTCGGCGAAAGCGGGTGCGGCAAGACCACGCTGCTGCGGGCGCTGGCCGGCCTCGATGCGATCGACGGCGGGCGCATCATCGCACCACGGCGGCCGGCCGTCGTTTTCCAGGAGCATCGGCTGCTGCCGTGGGACAGTCTGTGGCGCAACGTCTCGCTCGGCCTCAATGCGAGCGACGCCCGTCAGCGCGCCGCCACCGCGCTCACCGAGGTCGGACTCGGCGGCCGTCTCGATGACTGGCCGCGCAACCTCTCGGGCGGACAGGCGCAGCGCGTGGCGCTGGCGCGCGCGCTGGTGCAGGAGCCCGAGCTGCTCTTGCTCGATGAGCCCTTTGCCGCGCTCGACGCGCTGACCCGCATTCGCATGCACGATCTGGTGCGCGAGCTGGTCGCCGTCCATCGGCCCGGCGTTCTCCTGGTCACCCACGACGTCGACGAGGCGATCGCGCTCGCCGACCGCATCCTGGTGATGCGCGAGGGCCGGATCGCGTTCGAGCATCGCATGAAACGTAACGGCGCAGCGCCGATCGCCCGCACCGACCTGCTGGCGGAGCTCGGCGTCGGCGCCTCTCACCCCATTCCTGCCTGAGGACCACTCGATGTCTATCCTACGGTTCACCAACCCCACCCGTCGCAGCTTCCTTGGCGGCGCCGCCTTCGGCATCGGCGCGCTTGCCGGTTTTGACCTGTCCGAGCCGGCGCATGCGGCGACCCGCCGCGTCACCGACACTGTACGTCTGACCTGGGGTTTGAGCGGCCTCAATCTGATCGCCAAGGAGCGCGGCGAGTTCGAGAAGCTGCTGGCCAGGGACGGCATCAAGGTCGAGTGGCTCGGGCCGTTCCCCAATCATGCACCGACGCTGCAGGCTGTGACCGGCGGCAGCGCCGATTTCAGCTTCGGCGGCAGCACGACGCCGGCACTCGCCGCGATCATCGCCGGCTCGCCGCTGGTGTTCACGCAATTCGTGGTCTACGAGCCGCGCACCACTGCGATCATCGCGCGGGATGACTCCGGCATAAACAAGGTCGAGGATCTCGTCGGCAAGTCGGTGGCGGTGAACCGTTCGGGTCTCGGCGAATTCCTGCTGGTTGCGGCGCTCGAGAAGCACAAGGTCGACCGCTCCAAGGTGACGTTCGTCTATCTCAACCCGCCGGACGCTGCGCCGGCGCTGGCCTCCGGGAAGGTCGACGCCTGGTCGATGTGGAGCCCGGGCGTCGACATCGCGCGGCTCGAATACAAGGCGCACGACATCTTCCTGGAAGGTCGCGATCTCGAGTTCCAGATCGACTACACGTCCTACCTGACCACCCGAAAATTCGCGACCGACAATCCTGCGCTGGTCCGGGCCGTCAACGATGCCTTCCGCGCCGAGGGCAAGTGGATCTCCGCGAACAGCAAGGATGCCGAATACATCGCGCAGAAGGCCGGCAAATACAGCGACCAGGTCCGCGACCAGTTCATCGCGTTGAACCGGCAGTATCGCTACTTCGCCGCCAACGACGAAAACTTCCTCGCCGAGCTGCAACGGGCCGCCGACTGGCTGGTCGCGCGCAAGGTGCTTCCGGAGCCGATCAAGGTCACCGACCATTTGGCCCAGGTCTGATCAACAACCGTCCGACTAACGCGCTTCGAGTGACACCAATGAACAAGCCTTTATCCGCTACCTCGCTGGAGCCTTCCGACCGCCTCCGCAGCCACGCGCCCGATATCGACGCGCTGCTTGGCCGCATCGCGGAAGGCGCCGCCGACCGCGAACGCGAGCGCGTCCTGCCATTCGCGCAAGTCGATCTCATTCGCAAGGCCCGCCTCGGCGCGTTGCGGCTTCCGACCGAATCCGGCGGCGCCGGTCTGTCGATTCGCGCATTGTTCGAGATCGTCATCGGTCTCGGCGAGGCCGACGCGAATGTCGCGCATATCCTGCGCAACCATTTCAGCGTCGTCGAACGCCTGGTGCGCCGGCCGAAGGACGATCAGCACAGGCAGTGGCAGAAGGCAGTCGCCGACGGCGCGATCATCGGGCTTGCGGCGACCGAGCTCGACACGCCGAAGGTCGGCAACATCACGCCGAACACGACACTCACTGCCGACGGCGACGACTATTTGCTCAACGGCACGAAGTACTACAGCACCGGCACGCTGTATTCGGACTACGTCCTCGTTCGCACCGCCGACGCATCCGCCACCAATGCCGCCGTGCTGATTCCGGTCATCCGCGACGGCATTGAGCTCATCGACGACTGGGACGGCCTCGGGCAGCGGCTGACGGCGACCGGCACCACTCACTTCCGCAACGTGCGCGTCAAACGCCAGGAGGTCGTGTTCGATGCACCGGACACCGGCTATGGCATTCCCTACTCCAACACATTTGCCCAGCTGTTCCTGACCGCGATCAATGCCGGCATCGCGCGCGCCGTGCTGCGCGACGCCAGCGCCCTGGTGCGGACCCGCAAGCGGACATTCTATTACGCGCCGAGCGAAGTTCCGGCGGATGACCCGCTGCTGCAACAGACCGTCGGCCAGATCGCCAGCGGCGCATTCGCCGCCGAGACCGTGGTGCTTGCCGCCGCGGAGGCGCTCGATGCCGCCACCGACGCTTTCGATGCAGGCGACGAAAACGCCGTCGATGCCGCGCACAAGGCCGCGCTGCTGTCGGCCAAGGCCAAGATCGTTGCGGACGAATTCGCGATCCGGAGCGGCAGCCTGCTGTTCGACGTCGGCGGCGCATCGGCCACCAAGAAGGCCGCCAATTTCGACCGCCACTGGCGCAACGCGCGCACGCTCGCGTCGCACAATCCAAACACCTTCAAGGCGCGCTCGATCGGACAATACGAGATCAGCGGCACGCCGCTACCCGCCAAAGGCTTCTTCTAGAGCCCCGTTTCCGATCGAAGCGGAACGGAGCTCTGGCTTGTTGTTTTGATGCGTTTTCTTCACGCGAACCGGTATCACTTCGCTCGAAAACGCTCTGGCGAGGTCCAATCCGGCGAGGCAATGCAAGGGAGAATCCCGATGAGCAGGCCGGATATTCATCTTGTCGACGCCGACCACGAGGTCGAGCGTCAATTTCGCCTTGTCAAGCGCCGCCTCCCGGGCGGCGTTTGCATCATCACCGCAGGACAGGGTGAGGACATCACCGGCATGACGGTGACCTCGCTGACGTCGCTCAGCGCCAGCCCACCCCGGTTGCTGGTCAGCATCAACCGGCAGGCATCGTCCTTCGTACCGATCGCCCACCATCGGCTGTTCGGTGTCAACATCCTCGGCTCCGACCAGCAGGCCCTGGCCGAGCGCTTCAGCAATGGCCGGCTGAAAGGCAGGGAACGCTTCGAGGGGACCGACTGGACCCATGGAGCCTCGGGCGTGCCGTTGCTGCAGCGGTCGCTTGCGATGATCGAATGCCAGGTCGAGGAGATCATCGAGCGGCATTCCCATGGCATCATCGTGGGCCGCCTCGCCAGCATGGAATTGTCGCATCGGCTGTCCGGCCTCACTTACTGGAATGGACAGTATGTCCAGATCGATCACGAAGCCGATCTCGACCTATTGGCCGAAGTCAGCATTCCTCTGGCGCATGTCCGTTAGAACAGAGAAAGGGTGCAGCATGAAACGCGAATTGCCGCCAGCATCGCCTCCGTCAACGGCCGGTGCGGTCAGCAGACCACCAGGCCGCTGGCAGCTCGACCGGATCGTCGCCGAGTTGCGCACGTCGCGGGAGGAGACCCACAGCATCCGACAAGACGGCGAGGCTCGCCGTGCCCCCTCGCGCGACGCGCTGGAGGCGATCCTGGATGGCCTCACCGAGGCGCTGTTTCCGCGCCACTACGGCCAATCGGACCTCGACGGCGAGAACATCGACTATTTCGTCGGCAATACGCTGAGCACAGCATTGGATTCGCTCGGCGCGCAGATCCATCGCGGCGCGCTGTTCGTTGGTGACGAGCTGGAGCCGGGCTTTGCGCACGAAGAGGCGATCGAGCTGACACGCGCATTCGCCACCCAACTGCCGTCGGTCTGCGGACTGCTGATCAACGATCTGCGCGCTGCATTCGTTGGAGACCCGGCGGCGCGGAATTTTCCCGAGATCCTGATCGGCTATCCCGGGATGACCGCGATCATCCACCATCGCCTTGCCCATCTGCTTTACCAGATCGGCGCGCGGCTGGTGGCGCGCCTGATGTCGGAGATCGCCCACACAAGGACCGGCATCGATATCCATCCCGGCGCCCGGATCGGCTCCGGATTCTTCATCGATCACGGAACCGGCGTCGTGATCGGCGAAACTGCCATCATCGGCAACAATGTCCGGGTCTATCAGGCCGTCACGCTCGGCGCGCGGCATTTCCCGACCGACGACGAGGGCCATGTGATCAAGGGCGACGCCCGCCATCCGATCGTCGAGGATGACGTCGTGATCTACGCCGGCGCAACCATACTCGGCCGGATCACGATCGGCCGCGGGTCGACCATCGGCGGCAACGTCTGGCTGACCAAGGACGTGCCGCCGAACAGCATTGTGACGCAGGCCACCGCACGAAACAGTTCGAGTGGCGCCTGAACCACGGCCTCACGCCGCGACCTGTGCCTTCCACCGCATCAAGCGCCGTTCCAACGCCTCCAGGACGGCATTGAATGCCAGCCCGATCACGGTGATCCCGATTATGCCGAAATACATCTGCGGGATCAGGAAGCTGTACTGGCTGTTGATGATGAGATAGCCGAGGCCGGCCTTGGCGCCGACCATCTCGGATGCGACCAGCACCAGCATGGCTGACGCACTGGCGAGGCGAATGCCGACAAAGATCGTCGGCAGCGCCGCCGGAAGGATCACCTTGCGGAACAGCTGCTGCGGGGTCGCGCCCATGGTCCGCGCCGACTTGATCAAGAGCGGATCGACCTGCTTCACCGCGGCAATGGTGTTGAGCAGGAGCGGCCAGGCACAGCTATAGACCACCATCGTGACTTTCGAGAGCTCGCCGATGCCGAGCAGCAGGATGAATACCGGCAACAGCGCGAGCGGCGCGGTATTGCGGCAAATCTCGATGAACTGGTTCAGGAGATCGCCGAGCCTTGTGTACCAGCCGACGGCCAGCCCGAGCGGGACGAACAGCACGACCGACACCAGAAACCCGCTCAGGGCGCGGAGCAGGCTCGCGGAGGCGTCGTCATAGAGCTCACCGGTTTGTGCGAGCTGCCAGCCTGCGGCGATGACATCAGAGAATGGCGGCAGGAACACCGCGTCGATCAAGCCGAGCCTGGGCGTGGCCTCCCAGATCGCCAGAAGGGCGATCAGCAGCAGGGAGCGGCGCCCGAAAGCTGCCAGACCGCGTGTCGCGGCGCGGACCGCGCTCACCAGCGGTGACCGCGCCGCCGGCGTGTGCTCGTCTCGCCGCCCATGCGCGAGCTCCAGCAATGTCAGCATCTCCAGGCTAGACATGAGCGACTTCCTTTACTTCATGCTCGACACGGCCTGCGCTGACCCTGCCCGCCGATTGCCCCTGCTGCGCCTTCTGCACTTCCTCGCGGAGCAGGCTCCAGATCTCATGGCGCACGCGACCGAATTCCGACAACGAGCGCACATCCTCGGCTTCGCTGCGCAAGGCCGCGGGGGTGTCGACAATCTGTTTGATCCGGCCCGGACGCGACGTCATGACCGCCACGCGCTGACCGAGCACAACGGCCTCGTCGATGCCATGAGTGATGAAGATGATGGTCTTGCCGGTGGCACGCCAGATCCGCAGCAGCTCGCCTTGCAGCGTTTCGCGCGTCTGGGCATCGAGCGCGGCGAACGGCTCGTCCATCAGCAGCACTTCCGGATCGTAGGCAAGGCTGCGCGCGATCGCGACGCGCTGCTTCATGCCGCCGGAGAGCTCGTGCGGGTAACGGTCGGCAAAACCGGACAGCCCGACCAAGTCGAGAAAGTGCCGCGCGATCTCACCGCGTTGTTTCGGCTTGAGGCCGGCGATATCGAGCCCGAACTCCACATTCTGCGCGGCAGTGCGCCATGGAAACAGCGCATACTGCTGGAAGACGACGCCGCGGTCGCGTCCAGGCCCGACGATCGGCCGACCATCGAGCAGGATGCGGCCGCTGGTCGGCGTTGCGAGCCCGCCGAGCAGATTGAGCAATGTCGACTTGCCGCAACCGCTTGGACCGACCAGGGCCAGGAATTCGCCGGTGCGGACGTCGAACGTGATGTCCTCGAGCGCGGTGAAATGGCCCGCCGGCCGGCTCCCCTCGCCTCGGGTGACGAACTCCTTGCGGACATTCTCAAAGCTGATCTTGACCGACGTCATCGCGCCTCCGCCGTCTTTCCGGGACGGAAATAGTTGAACTCGTTGGTGTAGGTGTCCGAGGCCTTGATCTGGCCCGGCTTGAGCAGGCCGTCCTTGACCAGCCAGTCAATCCAGACCTGCAGCTCGTCATCCGAGATCACGCCGCCCTTGGACGCGACGCCGGTGCTCTTCCAGTACTTGATCGACGAGGCATCCTCATTGCGCTTGCGCTCCGCGATGATCCGGTCGAAGCGTGCCCGCACCTCATCGGGCGGCGTCGTCTGCGCCCACTGGATCGCGCGTGAGATCCCCTCAACCAGCTTGCGGGCGGTGTTCGGATTGTCCTTGATGAACTTCTCCCGCAGCACATAGGCACCGCCGGTGAATCGTCCGAACAGATCGGTATCGTTGAAGAGCGAACGGATTCCGCCACGCTCCAGCGCCTTGTCGCGCAACACGCCGCTGAGCGCGCTCACCTCGACCTGCCCTTGCCGGAGCGCCTGCTCGCCGGTGACGGGTGGAACCGCCACCAATGTCACCTGCTTGGCCTCACCGGCACTAAGGCCGTTCCGCGCCAGATACTCACGCAGCACGAACTCCAGATGGGCGCCAAGCGTATTGACCGCGACCTTCTTGCCGATCAGGTCGCGGGCCGTCTTGATCGGACTGTCGTCTTTCACATAGTAGCCGTAATAGGTGTTCGCGTCGGAACCGTAGTAGCCGACCACCACCTTGATCGGCGCCTTGGCCGCGATCAGCTTGATAATCGCGCCATAGAAAGCGCCGCCGACGTCGATGTCGCCGGTGACGACGGTCTGGATGTCCTGCGGTCCGCTGATGGTGTTGCCGACCCACTTGAGCTTGAGGGGCGCGAGGTAGCCGAGGTCCTCGGCGAGCTCGGTGAACGTCACCTGCCCGGCCCAGCCCTGATAGCGGATCTCGGTCTTCTCGAGCGGTGGCTCGGCGAAGGCCGGAGCGATCAGGCCCGCCGCAAGGGCGCCGGCGAGCAGCAATCGCGCCGCCCGGCGCGCGGCGGCCCGCCGCGCGCGCAGAATTCGAATGATGGCATTCATCGTGTTGCTCCAATAGGCGACATGCTCAGGCTGCCTTCGCCGCCTGCGGCTTCGGCGATTTGATCCGCGTCACGCTGTGGCGGCCGTCGACGCTGACCGGAACCTCGCCATCGATGGTGGCGCGGCGCACCACGCGATGCTGCTCGCCGTAGTCATTGACTGCGTAATGCTGGGTCGCGCGATTGTCCCAGATCGCGACGTCTCCGGCCCGCCAGCTCCAGCGCACGGTGTTCTCGGGAGCCGTGATGTGAGACTGGAACAGATCGAACAGCTTCTGGCCGTCATATTTCGACAGGCCGACAAAGCGCTGGACGAAATTGCCGAGCACCAGCGTGTGCTCGCCCGTTTCGGGATGGACGCGCACGACCGGATGCTCGGTCTCATAGATCGTCCCGGTGAATACCTCGTCGAAATGCCTTCTGTCGGCGTCGGTGGCGCGAGACTTCACCGCGTAATCATAGGCATTGCTGTGAACCGCCCAGAGTTCGTCGGCGAGCTTGCGCAGTGGTGCCGGCAGATCGAGATAGGCCGCCGCCGTGTTCGACCAGACGGTGTCACCGCCATAGGGCGGGATTACCACGCCGCGCAGCACCGAGATCTTCGGATAGGCATCGACGAAGGTGACGTCGGTATGCCATTGGTCCGCGCGGCCGCCACCACGTCCCGAATCCAGTTCGAGGATCGACGACGTGCCCTTGCTCGGGCCGATGGTCGGATGCGGCACCAGCTTGCCGAGCCTGACCGCGAAGCGCTCCTGCTCGGCGTCGTCGAGATGCCCCTGGTCGCGAAAGAAGATCACCTTGTGCTCGAGCAGCACCTGGTTGATAGCACGGATGACCGCGTCGGGAAGGTCACCCGACAGCTTCACATTCTTGATCTCGGCACCAAGCCGGGCAGCACGCCTGACGATGTCGGCGCGCGGAATGACGTTGTCGATGCTGGTCGTGTTGCTCATGATGCTGGTCTCGTCGCCGCGATCCCCTGGACAAGGCTCCGCCATGCGCCGGTCGCGGAGACGACGGCGGAGATGAATGATGTGGCCGTGATCCTCGCTATTCCGCCGCGACGGGCTGCGGCGGCCGCCAGACAGCCGGCGCATAGAGCTCGGTGCTGAAATCCTCCGCGATCTCTCCGTTGATGCGCGCTTCGTGAGATGCGAGGTCGGCCAGGAACAGATCGCGGCTGATCCTGGCCGTGATCCCCGGAATGTCGCGCTTGAAGCTTGGAACGTCGCCGATCGGCAGGCCGAAGCTGACAAATGCCGCCGGGTTGAAGACGTGAATGTCCTTCAGATACGGCGCGCGGCCCGGAACTTTCTCCAGATACTCGTGCCCGGACCCGAGATAAGGATAGGCCGCCAAGCTATCGTCCTTTTCGCCGTCAGGCGGCACGAAGCGATCTCGCCACAGCAGGATTTCGTCGGCGAAATCGCCGAGCTCGGACTGCGCGCCAAGATCGACGGAATAGCCGGTCCCGGCAATCGCGAAATCGAACGCGAACTCGCCCTGCGGAGTGATGGCGACCGGCCGTACCCCCTTCAATTGCGCCGAGGTCCACGGCGCGCCCAGATGCAGATGAAAATTGGGAAAGGCGACCGCGCGCGAGATCGCATCCGGCGGCGGGGTCGACCCAGCCTGCCTGAACCGAATCGCCTGATGCCAGCGCACCGCATCAGGCAAGCTGCCATAATTGTCATAGGCTCCCGGGTAGCCGCGGATCCGAATGACCGGCAACGCGGCCAAGGTCTCCCGGCGCGCAAACAGATGAACGTCACGCGCTCCGGCCTCAAGGGCCGCGGCCGCCGCATCGAAGGCCGACGCAGCACTCCCGACCACCGCAACGGAGAGACCACGCAGCGGCCTGAAATCGATCTTCTCCGAAGTATGCGCGTGGAATCGCTTCGGTAGGGCCCGCAGCGCGTCAGGGACATAAGCGCCCCCGCTACCCGCAAAACCGGTTGCGAGCACCAGCTTGCGCGTGGTCTCGATGGACGTGACCCCGCTCCGCTCCAGATGTAACCGCAGATGATCGGCTGCGGGCTCGATGCGGAGCAGCCGCGTACCGTAACGAATGCCGGCGCCGGTCACGCGGCGATACCAGTCGAGATAGGCCGCCCAATCGAGCCGCGGAATCCGATCGAGCGCGTCGAAGGCCGCCGCGCCATGGCGTGCTTCATACCATGCCTGGAAACCAAGACCGGGCAGACCGAGCTCCGGACCTGGAAGCGTCTTCGGGGTACGGAGCTTGTGCATTCGCGCGCTCGTCAACCACACGCCGGCCTTGCTGGCGTCGGCGGCGGCATCGATCACCGAAACCCTGCCGATCCCGGCGCGCCGAAACGCAAACGCGAAGGCCGCACCGGACTGGCCACCGCCAACCACGACGACGTTGTGATCGATCCCGTCGCGATCAGGCACCCAGTTCTGCGGGTCGGCCCCGATCAGCCGGAGGGCCTCGCGGGCGACGCTGTCAGGATCGGATTGCGGCATGAATGACCACCTCGCTTTGACGTTGCAAATCGTAAAAGCGATCGACATTCAGTCAATGAAACGAAACCAGCTTTGTTTTCGATAGCAGGCAATGTTCGCGTCGTGGACAACGCGGGCATTGAAATATTTGCGACGATCGCCGCCTGACCGATCGTCTCATGTGCATTGCGACGTGCGGGATCGGCGCGATCGATCGGGAAAACCTCCCAAATCATGCACCGCCCGGATCGGCGCGATCGCACTCATCTCCGGTGAACGACGAACTCGTCACGTTCATGCTCGCTTGCCGCGCAACAATGCAAATTCATTTCATCACCGTCGACATAGAGTCTGCCGCAACGCACGCGCCTGACGTCGACGCGCGGCGAGCAACGATGGGTCTCGAAATGCCGCAAACTGTTGGCGACATCAGCCTTGAACACGATACTCCGGAGCTCGCCCGCGCCTATGATGAAGCGGGACTCGTTCAATTTCGCCACGGCAAGTTCCTGATCGGGCCGCTCGCCATCAAGTCCGGCGAGCACGTGCTCGACATCGGGACGGGAACCGGCCGGCTTGCAGAATTCGTGGCCGGACTGGTCGGCCCGGACGGCCACGTGATCGGTATCGACCCACTTGCCGGCCGCATCGAAATTGCGCGCCTTCGGCAGGGGGATAACCTCCAGTTCGCCACCGGGCGCGCCGAAGATCTGTCGGGCTTCGACGACGCGCAGTTCGACGCAGTCTATCTCAACAGCGTCTTCCATTGGATCTCCGACAAGGATCGCGCGCTGCGGGAGATCCGGCGCGTGCTCAAGCCCGGCGGCCGCCTCGGATTGAATGTGCAGGATCCGTCCAGGCCGCACCAGTCGCGCCTTCTGCTTCGTCGCGCCATCGTCGAGGCGGGTCTTGCCGGCGATCGCCAGGACTCCAACCCGGTGCTCGGATCGACCGACGAGGAGCTCAAATCGCTGTTCGCGGCACACGGCTTCGCCGGCTACCGTAGCGAATTGCGCGCGTTGATCGATATCCACGACGATGCCGCATCGCTGCTGCAGTGGTCGGAAGCGAGCGCATTCGGCAATTTCCTCGAAGCGTTCACCCCTCACGAGCGCGACCTGGTGCGACGCACCTTCGCGCGCCTTGTCGAAGAAAAACGCACGCCCGAAGGTTTGAAGCTGGAGCGCTACCTGCGCTTCGCGTTTGCGCACAAGGCGCCGTCCCACCAATAACGATCGGCAGAACTTACGAGATCCGAGATGAGCAAACGACAGCTTTCCCTCAACCTCTTTATCTATCCCGGCGGCCATCACGAGGCGGCATGGCGCTACAAGGGCTCTGCGGCGGATCGCATCCTTGACGTTACCTACTATCAGGAGCTGGCGCAGCGCGCCGAGGCCCAGAAATTCGACGCGATCTTCTTCGCCGACGGCCCCGCGCTGGCCGACAATGTTCGCTACGCACAACGATTCCGGTTCGAGCCGATCACCTGGCTGGCCGCAATCGCCGTCGCCACGAAACGGATCGGCCTGATCGCGACCGCGTCGACGACCTACACCGAGCCTTACAACCTGGCCCGCCTGTTCGCGTCGCTCGATCACCTCAGCGGCGGCCGGGCCGGTTGGAACATCGTCACGACCAGCACGGCGCAGGCGGCGCAGAACTTTGGCTTGCCCGAGCATCCGCCGCACCACGAACGCTACGAGCGGGCGCGGGAATATCTCGATGTCATCACGCGGCTGTGGGACAGCTGGGAAGACGACGCGGTGGTGAACGATCCCGCATCCGGCATTTTCGCCGATACGGGAAAGATCCATCCGGTCGATCACGTCGGAAAGCATTTCCGAGTGCGCGGTCCGCTCAACATCTCGCGGACGCCGCAGGGACGGCCGGTCTATGTCCAGGCGGGCTCGTCCGATGACGGACGCGCCTTTGCCGCGCGCTTTGCCGAAGCGATCTTCACCGCGCATCAGACGCTGGCGAGCGCCCAGGAGTTTTATGCGGGCATCAAGCGGCAGGCACGCGCCTTCGATCGCAGCCCCGATCAGGTCAAGATCCTGCCGGGCATCAGCCCGTTCATCGCCAGCACACAGGCCGAAGCCGACCGGTTGCAGGACGAGTTCAACGAGTTGATCCAGCCGGAATACTCCTTGACCCAGCTTCGCCAGATGATCGGGCTCGACCTCTCCGGCTTCGACCTCGACGGTCCCTTCCCGCGCCACCTGATCGACACCGGTAGCGCCCGCGGGGTCGCCAGCCGTTTCAAGCTCGTGGTCGACATCGTCGATCGCGAGCAGCCGACCATCCGCCAGCTCGTGCAGCGTCTCGCCGGGGCGCGCGGCCACTGGGTGATCGCGGGCCCGCCGGAAAAAATCGCCGACAGCATCCAGACCTGGTTCGAGAACGGCGCGGCCGACGGCTTCAACGTGATGCCGCCCTGGCTACCCGGCGGATTCGATATTTTCGCCGAGCAGGTCGTGCCGATCCTGCGCAAACGCGGCCTGTTCCGCGACGAGTACGGCGGCACGACGCTGCGCGACCATTACGGACTGAGCCGGCCGCAAAGCCTGTTTTCCGGATCGATCAAGGCGATCGCCTGATCGCCTGACGTGCTCGAAACTGCCGACCTCGCGTCGGCCAAATCGCTGTTTGCCCACTGCCCAAGGATTTGAGAACTCAATGACCACTGCGCGTGTCCTGTTGCTTTCGACCCTGCTCATTCTCGGTGTTCTTACCGGCGCCGCCCTGCACGCGGAGACATCCGCCAAATCCGATCTGAAAGTCGGCTTCGTACCGGGCCCCTATATCGACGAATTCAAGGTTGGCGTCGCGCCGGAGCTGGAGAAGAAAGGCTACCGTATCCGCTATGTCGAGTTCTCGACCGGGCTGGAAGCCAACAACGCGGTGTTCAAGGGCGAGATCGACGCCAACGTCATGCAGCACACGATCTTCCTGAACTCGTACAACGAGCGGCAGCAGACCGACCTCGTCGGCATCGTCCACGTCCCGACGCCCCCGATGGGGCTTTACTCGAAGAAGCACCCGGTCGGCTCCCCGATCAAGCCCGGCTCGACCGTGGCCGTGCCCAACGATCCCGTCAATCTGCAGCGCGCGCTCTGGATCTTGCGCGATCTCGGCCTCGTCGAGATTCGCGACTCCAAGCCGGTCGATGTCAGCGAACTCGACGTGATCAAGAACCCCGGCGGCATCAAGATCGTGCCGCTGGAAGCGGCACAGGCGCCGCGCGCGCTCGACGACGTTGATTTCGCCGCCATCCAGGGCAACTTCGCGATCTACAGCGGCCTGAAGCTGACCAACGCATTCGCCCTGGAGAGGATGACGACGCCCTATATCAATGTGGTCGCGGTGAAGCAGGCCAATGCGGGCTCACCGTGGGCGCAGGACATCGTCGCCGGCTACAAATCACAGACGTTCAAGACCGCGATCCTGTCCGACCGGTTCTATGACGGGTTTACCCTGCCGGATTACCTGAAGCGCTAGACCCAACCACCATCGACGATATGGCTCTGGTTGGTGCAGGCGCCGCTGTCATCGGCGGCGAAGAACAGCACGACGCGGGCGATGTCATCAGGCACGAGTTTGCGCTTGAGGCATTGGCGCTGCATCAACTCGGCGACGCCTTCAGGCGTCAACCACAGATCCTGCTGCCGCTGGGTCATGATCCATCCGGGCAGGATGGAATTGACCCGTATGTTGTGCGGCCCGAGATCGCGGGCCAGCGCCCGGGTGAGGCCCTGAACGGCTGATTTGGCCGTTGTGTAGCATGGCATGTTGCCCTGGCCGATCACCCAGCTCACCGAGCCGATGTTGACGATCGAACCGCCGCCTGCCTGCTTCATGTCCGGCGCGACCGCCTGGGCGCTGAAGAACTGGTGCTTCAGGTTCACGGCGATCCGCTCGTCCCAGAATTCCGGTGTGACGTCCTCGATCGCGTGACGGTCGTCGCGGGCCGCATTGTTGACCAGGATGGTGACCGGGCCGAGCGCCTCGCGGATGCCGGCGACTGCGCGCCGCAGCGCGCCGATGTCGCGCAGATCGGCATGTTCGAAGTGCACGCGGGCTTGCGCGCCGAGATCGGACAGCAGCTGCTCCGAGGCCGTCAGATTGATGTCGATGAAGCCGACCCGCGCGCCCTGGCCGATGAACTGGCGGACGATCGCCTCGCCAATGCCGGAACCGCCGCCGGTGACCAGCACGGTCCGGTCCTTGAGACTTGGATAGATGGCGCCCTGCATTGGCATCCTCTCGATTTTGGCGCCTGAAGGGCGTCGGTTGCGTTGCTGCGGCTCAAGCAAAAGGGCCACAAATCCCGAGGTTCACTCGGTCGTCTCCATGAGGCTGCGGTCGACGACCCGCAGCGTCCGCCGCACCATGCCGTCGACGATGGTCGCCGACTCGCTTGGACGCACATATATCGCCGTGGACTTGAGCAGCCACGGCAGCACCGCCTGGTCGAGCCGCTCTTCATAAGCACTGTGCATCATGTCGAATGCCTGCAGGCCGGGACCTGCGAGGATGACGTGATGCGGGCGCAGCACCGATATCGTCGTGGCGACCGCCTCGGCAAGCGCGTGGCCCGCCTGCTGGAACAAGTGCTCGAGGCGGGAATCGCCGCTCCGTGCCCGATCGTGCAGCAGAGCCATCTGCGCCTCGGACGGTTGCTGCGACGCCGCCGGCGGCAGGTCGAGAAAGGTGCGGGCATCGCGGTAGAGCGCGTAGTCGGCAAGATGGGCCTCGATGCAGCCGCGCTGACCGCAGCGGCATTGCGGGCCGTTCAGCGCCAACTTGACATGACCGATCTCACTGCCCGCGCCGGCACCCCAGCGCGCTTCACCGTCGACAATGATGCCCATGCCGACGCCGTGTCCCACCATGATCGTGGCCGTGAGGCCCTGCGCCAGTGCCGGTTCGGCGGCTGCGAGGGACAGCGCGACCGCGACCGCGTCGTTCGCCATCACGACCTCGACACCGAACGCCTGGCGAATCGGCTTGGCAAGATCGACATCGGTGATCGACAGCGCCGGGCTCCACAGATGCCGGCCGGTGTCGCCGTCGACGATGCCCTGCAGCGCTATCCCGATTCCGAGCAACCGACGTCGCGGCGTGGCGGTCGCCTCAAGCATGGCGTCGATCTGTGCGATCACGAGCTCGCATAATGCGCCTGCATCGAGCGCGCGCGTCGCGAGTTCAAGTCGCGATTGCGCCAGGGCGGAGCCGCTGAAATCGGCGATCAGTGTCTCGACCAGATTCATGCGCAGCGAGACGGCGATGATGCGGCCAAACTCGGGATTCAGGGTCAGCAGGACTGCCGGCCGGCCGCGGCGACGGCCGCCATCCGCATCCTCTTCGTCGGCATCGTCGGGCCACAGCGTCGCCGCATCCGTCTCGGCTTCGCACAGCAGGTCTTCCGCCATCAGCTTCGACGTGATGGCCGAAATGGCCGGGAAGCTCAGGCCCGTGCTGCGTGCGAGCTCGACCCGCGGCAACGGCCCCTGGCGTCGCAAGACCTCGACGAGACGGCCGGGGTTCGATCCGCGGGCCAGGCTCGAAGCACGTCTCAACGGCTCGGACTGCTCGTTCATATTGGCTTTTTTAATTCTCTTGATGAAATTATTCAACGCGGGCTACTCAGATATGGGCCGAAAAGCGCGGACAGAGGCTGAAATGCATCACCATCATACTATTAATGCTTGAAGATAATGC
>NZ_JAQOSR010000051.1:0-48831 GCF_046718885.1 Bradyrhizobium sp. UFLA01-814
CTCTTGCACAATCGCGGCTTCGGCTTTGTGCTCGAACCCGACCATCCGAATACGCTCGCGGGCGGCAGACGTCCGATGCATACCATCCTGCCGGCCATGCTCACCCGCGACGGCGAGTGCGTGCTTTCCTTCGGCGTGACTGGTGGTCACTTTCAGCCGATTGGGCAGATCCAGATCCTGTCGAACCTGCTCGACTACAAGATGTCCGTGCAGGAAGCCATCGACCAACCGCGCATCTTTGCTCGCGGTGACGTGCTGGACGTCGAAGGAACCGTTCCGGCGCATGTTGTCGAAGGTCTCCGCGCTCTCGGGCACCGCCCGACGCCGGCTCCCAATCCACTTGGAACTGCCCAGGCGATCTGGATCGACCGGAAACGCGGGGTCCTAAGAGGCGGGGCAGATTCCCGTCGTGACGGCGTCGCACTAGGTTATTGAGAGACCAAATGTTCAAAATCCTCAGCGAAAACTTCTCCCTCCAACCCAACCCGAACCCCGTTCGTCAGGAAAAGTACGGCGAGAACGGGCGCGGCGATATCCTCAGCCTCGCAGCCCTCGATCGGGCGCGGAAGGAGATCACCACCTGGCCCGGCTATCGTCCCACCGAGTTGCGGCGTCTGGACGGGCTGGCGAGCGCCGCCGGCGTTCGCACGATCCTCTATAAGGATGAGGGCGCTCGCTTTGACCTCGGCAGCTTCAAGGCCCTGGGCGGAGCCTACGCGGTGGCCTCCTTCCTGCAGCGCGAAGTAGAGGCGCTCACCGGCGAGCGCCCGAGCACGAAAGAGCTTGGGGCCGGATCGCTGAAAGACGTCACGACCGGCATGACGGTGACCTGTGCGACGGACGGAAATCACGGCCGGTCCGTGGCATGGGGCGCCCGCACTTTCGGGTGCCGGTGCGTGATCTTCGTGCACGCCACGGTGAGCCAGGGCCGCCGCGATGCGATCGCTGCCTACGGCGCTGAAGTACGCGTGGTCGACGGAACTTATGACGACGCCGTTCGCGAGGCTGCAGACACGGCAGCGCGAAACGGCTGGCAGGTGATCTCCGATACGTCTTACGAGGGATATACCGACATTCCCCGCTACGTCATGCAGGGGTACGGAGTGATGGTGGAGGAGGCCGTCGAGCAAATGCCGCGCGGTGTTTTTCCGACCCACGTCTTCGTGCAGGGCGGCGTTGGCGGCCTCGCTGCAGCCGTCTGCTCCTATCTTTGGGAGCGTTTCGGCGAGAAGTCGCCCTTTTTCTACGTGGCTGAGCCCGAGACGGCACGATGCCTCTACCTTAGCGCGGCGGCGGGGCGGCCGACTGCCGACCACGGCTCGCTGGACACGATCATGGCGGGTCTTGCCTGCGGCGAGGTCTCCCTTCTGGCCTGGTCGATCCTCAATGCAGGCGCCGATGGCTTCTTCTCGATCACCGACGCATCCGCGGCGGAAGCGATGCGCCTGCTTGCGGACGGTCGGTACGGCGATCATCCGATCGTCGCCGGTGAGTCCGCCGTCGCGGGTTTGGCTGCAGCACTTCTGGCCGCAGGCGATGCCGACGCCCGACATGCCATCAAGCTGACGGAAGAGAGCGTGGTGCTGGTCATCGGCACGGAAGGTGCAACCGATCCCGCCGTCTACGAGCGAATCGTCGGGAAGGCGCCCGAGCGCGTCGTGGCTGGCTGGTCGACCAGGAAGGAATTAGTGCAATGACGTCGTCTGGCTGGAACGAGCTTATTTTGCGTGAGATCGACGAAGATCGCGAGGCTCTCGTCGATCTGTGCCGTCGGTTGGTCGCGGCTCCGAGCATGAATCCGCCGGGGCGAACGACGGAAGTAGCGGACAAATTGCAGGCGTTTCTCCGGGGGAGGGGCTTGGCAAGCGAGCGGATCGCTGTTGTCGACGACGCCGCCAACGTTCACCTGACGCTGAGCGGCTCGGCGGAAGGAAAGCATGTGGTCTTCAACGCCCACATGGACACGATGCAGCCGGGCGACGAGTCCGCGTGGAGCGTGCCGCGTCTCGAGTTAACGCGCAAGGACGGTCGTCTTTACGGCCTTGGCATGGGCAACCTGAAGGGCGGTCTCGCCGCGATGGCTCTCGCGACGACCGTGCTTGCGCGGCATCGTGATCAGCTTCCGGGGAGCTTGAGCTTCACGGCCGTTTGCGACGAGGTCATGTTCGGCGGACGCGGCACCGAGCATCTCCTTGCGGTTCGGCCGGATCTTGCCGGCGACTTTATGATCAGCGCAGAAGGTCCCGGTTTTATGGATTTCGCTGTCGCGGAGAAGGGCCTGCTCTGGGTGGATGTTGAGGCAACCGGACCGGGAGGGCATTCGTCCCGCGCGCTGCGCGGCGAAAGCGCCGTCGGCAAGCTCGCCAACTTCATGGCGCAGGTCGATACCTTCAACGACGTCTTCGCGACCTTGCCCGAGGAACTCAAAGGCGTGACCGGCGGAGAGGGAAATCTGGGGCTTCGCTTGTCGGTCAACGCGGGCGTAATCCAGGCTGGCGAAGTGCGTAGCCTGATCTCGCCGTCCGCACTTGCCCGGTTTGATTTCAGACTTCCACCGGGAATCACTGCTGCGAGCGTCAAGCACCGCCTGCAGAAGATCGCCAGCACCGTTCCGGGAATCCGTCTATCGTATCCGAAGGAGTGGGATGCGAATTGGGAGGCGGCCGATAGCCCGTATGCAAAGAGCCTGATTCATGTGATTGCCAATGTGCGAGGAAAGACACCTCAGCTGGTCGTGCGGCTTCCAGGCAGCGATGCCCGTCACTGGCGGAACAAGGGTGTCCCGGCCGCATGTTTCGGACCACAGCCGACGTTGTCAGCTGGCGTTGACGACTATGCCAACGAGCAGGACGTTGTCGATTGCGCGAAAATCTATGCTCTTGCTGCGATTGATCTCATGAGTCTTCGCTGAGAAGGTGAATACTTCCTAGTCCAGGCCACGGCAATCGTCATGAAGATCCCGCTGACGGCGGATGCAGAATCGAAAGCGGTCGATCAATAACGGCCGCCGTCGCGCTTTTGCTGCGCGATCCACTCCGACAACGTCTTTTTCGGCGTCGGTCCTGGGGCCCGGCTTGGCGATGTTCTCGAGTTTTCGCCCGCGCCCCTTGCCGCGCGGGCTCGCTCCTTATCCGTCTTGTTCAAAGCAGTAATCGAACTTTCCGCAGCTTCCTTCTCGAGACGCAGCTTTTTCAACCGCGCCATCTTGTCGCGTTCTGCATCTGCTCCGGGTCCCTCGGACAAGAGCGTCCTTTGCTGAGCATCCTCCGCAGAGACCACGATTCCCACAATCGTCGTCTCTCCAAGCGCCTTGCAAGCTTCGAGCCGATGTAGTCCCTCGACCAGAACGAAGCGGTCTTCGTCGGGCCGGACGAGAATGGGGGTTTGTTGCCCGATTTCCAGAATGCTTCCAGCGATCTCCTCGACGACTTCAGGCTTGATTGCCTTCCTTCTTTTCACGGGAACGTAGATCTTCTCGATTGGGAAGCTTTCCGGTCTGGGCATAACGTCTACTCCGCTGTACAGGCCCGTCCGAAACGCATGCCGGGGAGGCCGGATTTTAGGAATGAACCGCTCGGCTGCAATGGCAATATTAGCGCGCGCAGGCTTGATCGATGTGGGACCCGGGCGCATTCTGAGGGGTGCACCGCCAACGCGTGATTGTTCGGCGAGCGGTTGCGGTGAGGGTAGGCCATGCCTCTTGTTTCCACCCAGGATCGCGACGCGGTGCGTGTCATCACCTACGCTAACGCCCCATTCGGAACCATGACGGCCGCCGGGGCGGCCGAGATGTTCGATGCGGTCGCCGCTGCAGGGATGGCCCCATCGGTGCGGGTCATTGTCATTACAGGGGGCCTACCCGGCATCTTCATCCGTCACTACGACGTTGGGGAACTCTCTGAGGCCGCAGACGCGATTGAACGCGGAGCGCCTCGCGCCCCGCCGTCGCCTGGTCCTCGACCACCCGGTTTCCACGCGCTGACGGATGCGATTGCAGCGGTCGACAAGCCGGTCATTGCGGCTATCAATGGCCTGTGCATGGGAGGAGGCTTCGAGCTTTCGCTGGCCTGCGACCTGCGCATCGCCGGGAGCAGTGTCGCGGCGATCGGACTTCCGGAAACGCGCATCGGCATCTTTCCCGGTGGTGGCGGTACACAGCGTTTGCCCAGGATCGTTGGAGAGGCCAAGGCGCTCGAGATGATCCTCTGTGGCCTGACAGTGACGGGGCTGCGCGCGCACGAAATCGGAATTGTGCATGAGGTTGTCGCCGATCCGCTCGCGCGTTCCCTTGAGATCGGCGCTGAACTATCGGGGCGACGTGCCGAAGGCCTGGCCTTTGCCAAGCGCCTTATCCGGTCAGCTCTCGACCGTCCGTTGGCCGAAGGCCTGGCTGACGAGCGCAAGAGCTTTTCCACCGTGATGCGGACAGCTTCGGCTCGGGAAGGCCTGCGAGCCGGCCGGACACCGGTCGAAATCCAGAAGCTCTAATGTCATACGGCTACCTTGAGTAGCCGGACGCCAGTCGAGGGCTTCCAGCTCGCGTTGAGCTTGAAACATGGCTCGCGAGGGCTGAAGGGTTTTAATCTCCCAACGAGAGCACCTTGAAGCTGTGCTTGAGCGGGAATGGCGCCATGGCGTAAGGGGGCACGACCATGCTCATGATGAGGTCAGTCCTCAGCTTCGCGACGGGGCGTTATCTTCAGCGCAAGAGCTTCAAATTGCCCGTCAGCGACCGAACCCATTTTTCTGGTCCATAGAAACCCAGGCCGTCAATCGTCTCGTCCGAGAGCGCGCGGAGCGGAAACTCGGCGAGATAGTCCTCAAAGCGGTGGAGTCCCCTGGCGAATTGCGGAAAGGGTACCAGAACGGCGCCGCTCGCCAATGGCTGTGCGCGCGTCAGCAGTACGGACAGCGCTTCGGGCGTGGCTTGCAGAATTGGTACTGGACGGTTCGCACTGGTCCGGACAGTAAGCCCGTTGCCGTCGGTCAAGAGGTTTCCTCCAAGGTCCGGTTCTGCGGCGCCGATGCCGATGCTCAAGGCCGCAACCGTGTTCGCAATCAACCCAAGCGGCAGGGCTGGATTCACGATAATGGCGATGCGCGCGCTGACGGTGTTCATTGGGAAATCATTCCTGCAACCGGGTAAGTCCCACTACTTCCATGCTTCCCTGCCGGGAAGCTTTCCCTGATCGTTGCTGCAGTCATTCGATCAAGATGTCTGGCGCTAGCTGGCTGGCAGGGTCTATTGCATAGACCGACAGGTCGTCGACACCCTGCGAACGCAAAACTTCCTCGTCGATCAAGGTCCTGCCCGAGAATTCGCGGCTGTCTTGCGTAACGATGAAGTGTGCCGCATCGGCCATGATTGAAGGCAAGCGGCTGCGACGATAATCCGACTGGTAGTGTACGCGCACGGCGTCGGTTGCAATCATGGTCTTTGGCCAAAGAGCATTGGCGGCAATTCCAAACGATCGGAATTCCTCGGCCAGCGCCAGAGTGTACATGGTCATGCTGTACTTCGAGGTGGCGTATGCCGGATACTTGCCGAGCCAGATTGCCGACTTCGGCAATGGCGGCGACAAGGTGAGAACGTGGGGATTTGACGACCGCTTCAGGTGCGGTACAGCATGATAGGCACAGATGTAGGTCGCCCTGCCGTTCACCGCACTCAGCAAATCGAACTTCCTGGCCGGCGTATCGAGCAGGCCGGTCGGACTGATGGCGCTGGCATTGTTCACGAGTATGTCCAACCCGCCGAATTCCTGTACCGTCCTTTCGATGGCGTTTGCGAGCGCATCTGCGTCGCGCACATCGACACGGAGGGGAAGGGCGGCGGTACCGAGCTTACGGATCTCCTCGGCCACTGTATGGATAGTTCCGGGAAGAGTTGGATGGGGCTCGCTCGACTTAGCTGCGAGCGCAATCCGCGCTCCTTCCGATGCGAATTTGAGCGCGATCTCTCGGCCTATGCCGCGGCTCGCGCCTGTAATGAAAACGATCTTGCCGTCCAGGGATCCCATTTATTCACTCTCCTCCGAATATTGGCGGCCGCCTCTCGATGAACGCGTTCAGGCCCTCGCGAAAGTCTGCCGAGGAGGCGCAGTCGACGAATGAAGCAAGCTCGGCCGACAGTTGTTCATCGAACGTCGCGGTATCGGCGCTCCAAACCAGGGCTTTCACCGCGCGGCTTGCGGCAGGTGAGTTATCAGCTAGCGTCCGCGTCATTCGGGTCAGCTCGGCCTCGAGCTCCTGCTCTGGGCATACTCTCGTGATCAGCCCACGCGACAGCGCCTCGCTTGCGCTTATGCGGTCGGAGAGCAGCATCAACTCCAGCGCGCGTCTTGGCCCCGCCAGGCGCGTCAACGAGTGACTCATACCGCCATCGGCGGGGACGCCCAGCCGCCGGTACGCCACTGAAAAATGCGCTGTCTCGGCGGCTAGAACAAAATCACAGGCCAACGCCAGGGACATTGATCCGCCGGCGCAAGCCCCGTGCACTGCGGCGATAACCGGCTTTCCTGAGCGTCTCAGTGAAAGGAGCGCGTCGTGGAAAGCAGTGATGATGTCCATTGCAAGCCGCGGGAAGGTGGCGCCGGCAGCGGAGAAAGTTCGAAGATCTCCGCCGACCGAGAAATTTGCTCCGCGGCCTCGGATGACTACGACCTTTACGCTGGCGTCACCTTCGAGGTCGAAGGCAGCTGTCCTGAGCGCAGTCGCCAGCCCGAGCTCGATCCCATTGCCTCGCTCCGGCCGGTTCAGCCAGATCGTCCCGATCCTGTCGGCAACGACGAGTTCGACTGGAGATGATGCTATGGTCACGACTGATCGTCCTTCCGATGTTCGGCAATGCTCTGCCTTACCTGGTTCCCAAAATCCGCCCGGCCAAGCAGTGGCCTTCGCTCGCTCCTTGCGCCGATCTCGTCGTTTCACTTCTTGAGAAGCGCGCACTTCGATTCGCTGACAGGCCGATAGGCGTCCTCACCTCGGATCGTCTTGACGATCTCGAGATAATCCCATGGCTCCTTCGAATCTGATGGCTTCTTCACGCGCGCCAGGTACATGTCACGGATCACCCGCCCGTCCTCGCGCAGCCTGGCGCCATGTACGAAGGTGTCCTCGACCGGAAGTTCGCGCATCTTGGCCATGACCGCGGCAGGGTCATCGGTGCCGGCGACCTTGATCGCCTTGAGATAGTGCAGCACAGAGCCGTAGACGCCGGTGTGAATCATCGTCGGCATGACGTTGGTCCGGGCGAAGAACCTCTTTGACCAGGCGCGGGTCTTGTCATCCATGTTCCAGTAGGAGGCCGTCGTCATGTAAGTGCCTTGTGCGGCCTGCAGGCCGACAGCGTGCACGTCGGTATCGAACATCAGCAGGCCAACAAGCTTCTGGCCGGCCTGAACCAGGCCGAATTCACCGGATTGCTTGATGGCATTGTCGGTGTCCTGGCCAGCATTGGCAAAGGCCACAACATCCGCCTTGGAGTTTTGCGCCTGCAGTACAAACGACGAGAAGTCGGCTGTGTTGGTCGGATGCCGCACGCTGCCAAGTAGCTTGCCGTCCAGCTCCTTGATGAAGCGCGTCGCGTCTTTCTCAAGTTGCTGGCCGAACGCGTAGTCGGCGGTGACAAAGAACCAGGACTTGCCGCCCTCCTTGATGACCGCCGACGCCGTCACTTTGGATAGCGCGTAGGTATCGTAAGAAAAATGTACGGTGTTGGGGCTGCACAATTCGTCGGTCAGGGAGCTCGCGCCCGGGCCGGACAGCAGCGCGATCTTGTTGCGCTCCCGCACCATGTTGTGAACGGCGATCGCAATTCCCGAGTTCGGAATGTCGGCGACTGCGTCGACCTTGCCGTTGTCGAACCAGTCGCGAACGATCTGCAGGCCCACGTCGGTCTTCATCTGGTGGTCGGAGCTGACGATTTCGATCGGTTTTCCGAGTACTGTCGGGCCAAACTCCTCAACGGCCATTTTCGCGGCCTCGACCGAGCCGGGACCGCTGTTGTCGCGTCCCCAGCTTGAAAGGTCGGTCAGGACGCCAATCCGGACCACGTCATTCGAGATTTGGGCGGAGGCGGTCGACGCTGTCGCAATCAGGATGGCCAAGGCCAGGATATTCCTCTTCACGTGTTCTCCCTCATTTTTTTATCGGACAGTGGAGTGGTCGGTCGCCCGGACAGGATGTCTGCGCGACGATGTTGGTCGGGTCGAACGCAGCTGTCATAACTACGTCTTATCGAAACGCGGCTCGCGCTTTTCCCGGAATGCTTTGATGCCTTCGCGTGCATCGGCGTGCATCAGCAGGAACGGAAACCCATCGATCGCATGGCGCATCTCGTTGCCGCCAAGACCGCGATTGTAGAACGACTTGGCCATCTGCACGGCAAGGCGGGGCTGTGAGGCGATGCGTTCAGCGAACGCGATTGCGTCGGCGAGAAGGCGTTCGTCGGGAACGACGCGCGATACGAGTCCAAG
The DNA here is from genome assembly GCF_046718885.1 of Bradyrhizobium sp. UFLA01-814. Classification (NCBI taxonomy): domain Bacteria; kingdom Pseudomonadati; phylum Pseudomonadota; class Alphaproteobacteria; order Hyphomicrobiales; family Nitrobacteraceae; genus Bradyrhizobium; species Bradyrhizobium sp. UFLA01-814. Next base: position 8,478 of record NZ_JAQOSR010000051.1, read on the forward strand.
GTGACGTGCTTCTGCGGCGTCGACGGGGTCGCCGAGCATGCTCATCTCCTTGGCTTTTGCGCGCCCGACGATGTCCTGAAGCCGAACGATAGCGAAGCCGGGCAGCAGCCCGAGCTTGATCTCGGGTACGGCAAAGCGAGCGCTCTCGGCCGCCAGGATGAAGTCGGATGCAATGGCAAGCTCAAATCCACCGCCATAGGCTATTCCGTTGACCGCGGCGATCACCGGCTTGAGTGCCCGTTCGGGGGCGCTCAGGACCTCCATGGCATCGATGAAGAACGTGCGCGCCTTCTCCGGATCGAAATCGAAGGTGCCGATATCGGCGCCAGCGCAGAATGCCTTGCCACCGGCGCCGGTGATGATGCTGACACGTACCGCATCGTCCTGGTCGGCCCGCTGTAGCCCTTCGCGGATGCCTATGCGAATGCCGGTGGTCAGTGCGTTCAGCTTGTTAGGTTCGTCGAGCGTCAAGATCGCGATGTTGCCTTGAACGTCGTAATTTACACTTCCCAATCGTAACATGTGCTCTCCTGAAGGGGTCGTGAGGTGGCTACTGCGGGATGAGGTCAGGCTCGACGACGGCGACGACGGCGTTTCGCTCGACTGTGTCGCCGGGTTTGAAGTGGACGGCGGTCACGACGCCGCCCACCTCGCTGGCAATGCGCAGTTCCATCTTCATGGATTCCATGACAACGGTCGGATCGCCTGCCTTCACGCGGCTACCGACCGTGACGTTGATCTTCAACACCACGCCGGTCATCGGGGCGCGTAGCTCGCCGCTGATGTCGGCGGCCGTGCTGATGTACCGGAGATAGGGGATTGCGGTCATGCTCTGGGCACGGCGCGGATCATGCACGAAGATCGCCTGGTCCTTCTGTACGATCCGCACGGTCTCGCAGCGTGCGTTAACCGTGGCGGCGAACATGTCATCGGCAAGCGGCGAGAGCCTCACCTGAATCCTGTCATCGTCGACACCGATCAGCATCGAGCCGTCTGGCTGCAGGGGCGCAAAGCGGATTTCCGCGCTGTCGCCTGCGGTCTCGAGATGGAGGATCGGAATCGGTGACAAGCCATCACCGGCCGCCGCCATCTGCCAGCCGGTCAGACTGCTGGACTGCCAGGGGTTGCCGGAAGCGGTAGCGCGCTGGCGCATCATCCAGAAATACGCACCGACCGCCAGCGTCTCCGGGTCAATGGCGCCCGTGACGGTGACCAGCGCATCGATCCGTTCGTCGATCAGACGGGTATGAAAAGTTGCGGCCCGGGTCGCGGGCAAAGCGATCAACCGCCGGAGAAAATCCCGGTTGGTGGTGACGCCGAAGATCGAGGTCTCTCCGAGCGCGAGATCAAGCCGATCGAGCGCCTGATCGCGACTGGTGGCGTGAGTAATCAGCTTGGCGAGCATCGAGTCGTAATAGGGCGTAACGGTCGACCCGCCTTCGACGCCAGTTTCGACGCGGATGCCGCCGGACGGGAATCTGACGTGAGCGAGCTGTCCGGTGGACGGCATGAAGCCGTCATTCGGATCTTCGGCGCAGATCCGCGCCTCGACCGCGTGGCCCTGGCACACCACCTCGCCCTGTTTCACCGGAAGTCCTTCACCGGCGGCAATGCGGAGCATGGCCTCGACGATGTCGATGCCGGTGACCATTTCGGTTACGGGATGCTCGACCTGGAGGCGGGGATTGACCTCCAGGAAGTAGTAATCGGCGCCATTGACAATGAATTCGACCGTGCCGACACCACGATATCCGAGCCTGCGTCCGATCCGGACGGCGTCGTCGAGGATACGCTGGCGTAAGCCGGGAGCCAGGTTGGCAGCTGGCGCTTCCTCGATGAGCTTCTGGTGGCGACGCTGGAGCGTGCATTCACGTTCGAACAGGTGGATCACGTTACCGTCGCCGTCGCCCGCGATCTGTACCTCGATATGCCGGCCCTGCAGGATCAGCTTCTCGACGATCAGCCCGGCGTCACCGAAAGCATTCCTGGCCTCCCGCATCGCGGACTCGATTTCGTCGCCAAGTCCGTCGTAGGTCGAGATCGCCCGCATTCCCTTGCCACCGCCGCCGGCCGCCGCCTTGAGCATGACCGGCAGTTCGAGGCTGCGGACGATCCGTTCGACTTCGAGGCGATCCTCGCTCGGCGCTTCGCTGCCGGGTATTGTTGGGACGCCGGCGGCGACGGCTTCCCGCTTCGCCGACGCCTTGTCGCCAAGCCGCTCAATGGTATCCGGCGTCGGTCCGATGAATACCAGACCGGCTGCTTCAACTGCGCGGGCAAAGTCGGTGTTTTCGGCCAGGAAGCCGAAGCCAGGATGGACCGCCTCCGCGCCGGTGGTTTTCGCGGCGGCGATGACCGCATCGATCCGCAGATAGCTTTCCGATGCCGGTGCGCCGCCGATCCCGATGGATTCACCGATGACCTTGACGTGCAAGGCGTCGGTATCCGCGGTGGAGTGCACGGTGGAGACCGCAACGCCGAGGCGTTGGCAGGTGCGGGCGATGCGGCAGGCGATTTCGCCTCGATTGGCAATCAGAATTTTCCTGAACATGGCGGGTCCCCTGAGTCTACATCCGGAACACGCCGAAATCGGTGTGCTGTCGCGGGACCCGCCCGGCGAGATCAAGCAACAGCGCCATCACGCTACGGGTTTCGAGCGGATCGATCACCATGTCGCACCAGGTGTTGCGGGCGAAATTGTAGGCATTGGCGAAATCCTCGAACGTTCGCCGGGTCGGCGCCATGTAGGCCTCGCGCTCGGTGTCCGTCCAACTCGTGCCCTCGCGCTTATGCACCTCGTCGCGAACCATCGCGAGTGTGGTCGCGGCCTGGTCGGGACCCATGATGGCGGAACGGGCATTTGGCCACATCATCATGGCGTTTGGCCGGAACGCCCGGCCGCACATGGCGAGGTAACCCGCGCCGTAGGCATTACCCATGATGAGCGTGTATTTCGGGACATTGGCGCTTGCCATTGCTGTGATCATTTTTGCGCCGTTCTTGGTGATGCCGCCTTCCTCGGCTTCACGGCCAACCATGAAGCCCGTGACGTCCGCCATGAACAGGAGCGGGATGTCGCGCTTGCAGCACAGTTCGATGAAGTGCGTCGCTTTCAGCGCGCTTTCGGAAAACAGCACGCCGTTGTTGCAGAGAATGCCAATCTCGAAGCCCATGATTCGTGCAAAGCCGGTCACCAGGGTATCGCCATAGAGCGGCTTGAACTCATGGAATTCACTGCCGTCGACGAGACGCGCGAGGACATCGCGATTATTGGTGGGAATGCGCGGATCCGAACTGATCAGGCCGTAGATTTCGTTGGGGTCGAATTGTGGCTCGCGCACCGGGGCGATGGTCCGGCTTTGTCGGGGAATCTCGCCGAGACTGGCGACGATCTCGCGCGTGACGGCAATTGCATGGGCGTCGTTCTCGGCGAGATGATCTGTGACGCCGCTCACTCGGCTGTGCATCTCGCCGCCGCCGAGTGCCTCGATGCCGACCTCTTCGCGGGTCGCCGCATAGACCAGCTGCGGCCCGCCGAGAAACATGGCGCCCTGGCTTCTGATGATGACGGTCTCATCGCTCAAGGCGGGAATGTAGGCGCCGCCCGCGGTAGAGGGACCGTGCACCACCGCAATTTGCGGGATGCCTTCAGCCGACATCCTGACCTGGTTGTAGAAGATCGAGCCAAACTGGCCATCGTCAGGGAATATGTTGGGCTGATCGGGCAGGTTGGCGCCGCCGGATTGGACCAGGGTCACGCAGGGCAGGCGGTGCTGCCAGGCGAACCGTTGGGCGCGCACATGCTTCTTGCAGGTGATACCGTAGTAGGTGCCGCCCTTTACTGTGGGCTCGTTGGCGATGATCATGCAGGGACGATCGGAGATCGTTCCAACGCCGGTAATGATGCTGCCGCCGGGCGGCACGCCTTCGTACAGGCCTTCGCCGGCCAGCTGACAGAACTCGAGGAATGGTGATCCGGGATCGATCAGCGCCGCGATCCGCTCGCGCGCCAGCAGCTGATCGCGTTCCTTGTGAAGCTTGCGTGCCCGTTCCGGGCCGCCCAGTGCCGCCGCGGCCCGGCGCCGCCTAAGATCCGCAACGCGTTCGACGTAGGCGCTGCGGTTGCGGGCGTATTCCTCTGTGGAGGTGACGACGTCCGATTTCATGATTGCCATTGCGGGTGGTCCTGGCGGCTGCGCGGCAAGCCGGTCGGTGGCTTGCCGCTGGTGTAAATCGACCGGTGGGTTGGCGGTGCGAGCGCCACAAAATCGAGGTGCTGCAAAATTCTAACAGTTGTTAGAATTGATCGCGCGCGGATGCAAGCAGAACTCATGCGGTCCCTCAGGCTTTCCGAAAGCGCGGCAGAGTTATGTCGTCAGAGACCTGGTCGAATGCGAGCTCGACCTCCATGTCGAAGGTGACTTCCGCCGGATCGCTCCCCGTCAGGGTACTGATCATGCGCGGCCCTTCGGCGAGTTCGACGAGCAAGACGGCATAGGGGACATCCGTCTTGAATGCGGGGCCGGGAGCCCGATAGACCACGCTGAAGGAGTGCACCTTGCCGCGGCCGGTCGCAGGCCTGTGCTCGAGATCATCGCCGCCGCATTCGCGACATGTGGCTTGCTGGTAGTACTGAACGTTCCGGCATCGGCGGCAGTGCTGCAGCAAGAGCTTGCCGTGTCGCAAGCCGCGCCAGAATGCGGTCGTATCGGCATCCGGCGCGGGCAGGGGTTTTCGAGTGGAATCCTCGGATGCCATCACAGCGTTCCCTCCGTGCCCAGAATGGTCGTGGCATTGGTGGCGAATCCCGCTCCGAGGCTGTGCACCAGCCCGAGTCCGGCGCCATCGAGTTGCCGCTCGCCGCATTGGCCGCGCAGCTGCGCAATCACCTCATGGAAGTGGAATAGTGCGCCAGGCATTCCGGAATGTGCGAAGGACAGCAAGCCGCCATGTGTGTTGGAGGGTATTTGGCCGCCGTAGCTCATCTGTCCGTCGGCGACGAACGGGCCGCCTTCACCCTTCCGGCAGAAGCCGAGGTCCTCAAGCATCATCACCACAGTGCCTGTGAAGCAATCATAGATGCCGGCGACATCCATATCGCGCGGCTGGTAGCCGGCCATTGCATAGGCTCTCCGGCTGGATTCGACGGCACCGGTCTTGGTCAGGGACGGCATCAGGAAGATGTGCTCGTGGGTGTAGCATTCGCCGCAACCGAGGACGAAAATCGGCTTGCCGATCCCGAGGGACTTCGCATGTTCGGCCGACGTGAGGACAAATGCTGCGCCGCCGTCCGAGATCAGCGAACAGTCGAGCTTGTGATAGGGCGTGGTGACCATCGGCGAATTCAGCACATCCGCTGCGGTGATCGGCGTCGTCTGCTGCGCGCCGGGAGTCCGCGCCGCGTGACGCCTGTGCACGACGGCGACCTCCGCCAACTGCTCGGGCGTGGTGCCGAACTCCCTCATATGCCGGTGCGCAGTCAATGCGAAGGTGTTGGCAACCGGAATGCCGAACGGCATCTCGTATTGCTGATCCCGGCTTTCAGTGAGCGAACGCAGCGCCAGATCCGGCGTCAGCCCCGTCATCAGACTGTCGGCCGCGACCAGCAGCACCACCTTGGCGAGGCCGCCGTGAATGGCGGCCGCACCAATGCTGAACATCGTCGCGGCCGTAGCGCCGGAAACCTGCAACGTGTTCGAGAAGGTCGGACGGATTCCAAAATATTCGCTGAAAGCAACGCTGAAGCGATGAAACGGGGAAGCGAAGGCATGGCTCGACAGCACGCCGTCCACCTGGCTCTTGGGGAGGCCGGCGTCGGCGAGTGCGTTTGCTGCGGCCTCTGCCGCAAGCGAGAGCGGACTGCGGCCTGGCACCTTGCCGACCGCCGACAATCCGATGCCGATGACGGCAACCTTTCCTCTCAGGCTGGTGTCGCTCATGTGGAAGCTTTCAACAGGTGTTCGAGTTCGTGGCGCTGGACCTTGCCACTTGTCGAGCGAGGGAATTCACCAAAGGCAATGAAACGAAATTCGCGTGGCCGCTTGTAGCTTGCGAGGTCCCGGCGGCACAGCTCGGTGAGCTCAGCTTCCGTCATTGCAGCCCCTTCGCGGCATGCGACAAAAGCGACGGGGGCTTCCCCCCACCTTGGGTCGGCAGCGCGGACGACTGCGACTTCCGCGATCCGATCGTCGCCTAGCAGGACACGTTCGATTTCGGCGGGATAGATATTCTCGCCGCCCGACTTGATCAGGTATTTGGCGCGGTCGACGAAATCGAGCGATCCGTCGGCGTTGCGCCTGAACACGTCGCCCATGTGAAACCAGCCGCCGCGGAAGTCGTGCGCGTTGGTCTCGTCCGCGCGCCAATAGCCGGAGAACAGTGTCGGGCTGCGGATGGCCAACTCGCCGGGCTCGCCGGGCGCGACCTCATTGTCGGAGGTATCCACCAGCTTGATCTGGCAGAACGCATTTTGTCGCTTGGACAGGCTGGCCGGCACGTCGCCTGGCGCAATCAGCGCCCGCGTCGCCGGTGGCAGGCCGGTTTCGGTCGAGCCGAAGCTGTTGAGATAGGGGGCGCCGAGCATTTCGGTGATCTCGGCAATGGCGTGCGGGGCGACAAGATCCGCCATGGCTCCGCACACCCGCACGCCCTTCACCTTGGTGCGTTGCGCTTTCAGACCATCGATAAGAGCCTCGACCATGCCGGGAATGAGGACCAGCCAGCCGATGTGGTGTTGGGAAACGGCCGTCAGCAGCGGTTCAAGCTGGAAGCCATCGATCACAACGACAATTCCGCCGCGCAGCAGGGTGGCGAGGGCGTGATCGGTCGAAGCCATGTGGAACAGCGGGGCCCATGCGACGAATGTGTCGTGCGGAGCGATGCCGAGTTCGGAAGAAAACACCAACGCCCGCATGACCATCGCGCGGTGCGAGATCACGGCACCTTTCGGCAGGCCGGTCGTTCCGCTGGTGTAGAGTATGACGAGCCCGTCTTCCGGTTGAGCGACAGGCGGCGGTGCTCGCCCTTTCTGTCGCGCGAGCTCGCTTTCGTATTGAGGTCCGATCTCCAGGATTGGCTTCGCCTTGGCGGCCAGCGGGAGGGTTGCCGCGAGGTCGGCCTCAACCAGGAGCAGCCTGGGCGACACCAGTTCGATGCAATAGGAGAGCTCGCGCTCTGACAACCGCCAGTTAAGACAGGCCGTGATGATCCCAAGATTGGCAGCCGCCAACTCGATCTCGAGATATTCGGGACGGTTGCGCGACAGCAAGCCAAGCCGGTCGCCCCGTTGCAGGCCCCGCGCGGCAAGCAGGACAGTCAACCGGCGGACCCGGTCGCGTAGCTCGCCATAGGTCACGTGCCGGCTGCGGTATTCGATCGCAGGTCTGTTGGCGTGAAGCTCCGCACAGGCCTCGAACAACGCACCGACGGTTCCGATGCCGGATCCGCCGCCCGTCTGGATACTGACCCCGGTTTCCATCAACGTTTCCTCGAGCGCTCTTTTGATATTCTTGTTTCGAACCAGCGCTTGCGCCGGCCGAATACAAATTCTAACATCTGTTAGAATTAATTGGTAGCGCTTCTTAGGCGCCAAAAGCGGGAAGATCAATATGTCCAATCGATACGCGGCCTACACGAAGTTGAAGCTGGACTACCCGGCTGAACGGATCCTTCGGATCACCTTCGATCGACCGGAGACCTACAATTCCGTCGATGCCGAGACTCATACACAGCTCACTCACATCTGGAGAGACATCGACAGCGACCCCGACATCAACGCCGTGATTGTCACGGGGGCGGGCAAGGCATTCTCGGCTGGCGGCGATTTCGAGCTGATCAAGTCGCTGCTCGACAATCCGGCCGCGCGGATGGCGACTTGGAAAGAGGCCAAGGATCTCGTCTACAACGTCATCAACTGCAACAAGCCCATCATCTCGGCGATCAACGGTGTCGCCGTGGGAGCCGGCCTTGTCGTCGGGATCCTTGCCGACGTGTCGATCTGTGGCAAATCGGCGCGGATCGTGGACGGGCACACCCGGCTCGGTGTCGCCGCCGGCGACGTCGCCTGCATCATCTGGCCGCTGCTTTGCGGACTGGCGAAGGCAAAGTACTATCTGCTCACATGCAAGCCGCTGTCGGGTGAGGAAGCCGAGCGGATCGGCCTGGTTTCGCTGTGTGTCGAAGATGCGGAGCTGCAAAGCTTCGCATTGGAAACGGCGCAGGATCTCGCCACCGGTGCACAGAGTGCGATCCGCTGGACAAAATATGCGTTGAACAACTGGCTTCGCGTCAACGGGCCGCTGTTCGACACGTCGACCGCCCTCGAAATTCTCGGCTTTGCCGGCAATGAGGCCCGCGAAGGGCTGGCCTCGCACCTTGAGAAGCGCAAGCCAGCGTTCCCCAGGGATTGCCCGATCTAGGATCGCCTGTCCCTCGTCAAGGCAACTGACCTGTGGTTGCCTTGACGCCTTGCTTCACACTATGCGACGTCGCCCGGTCCTTGCCAATCCGGCCGACTGTTACCCCTTGAGTTTCTCGCGGATGTGCTCAATGGCCTCCGGGTTGGCGAGCGCCGACAGATCGCCGGGATCCTTGTCTTCGAAGATTGCCCGGAGCACCCGTCGCATGATCTTCATATTGCGCGTCTTCGGCAGGTCATCGACCAGCAACACCCTTTCGGGGCGGTAAGAAGTGCCCATTCCGTGCACCAGGGCCTGGGACAGATCTTCCGATAGCGTGCTGGAATCTCTTGTCGCAGCACTCGGCACGCACGCGCAAACGATCGTCGAGCCTTTGACCGGATGGGGGACGCTGAAGACTGCAGCTTCCGCGACCTTGCCGGTTGCGGTGAGCACGCCCTCGAGCTCCGCCGGGCCGACGCGCTTCCCCGAGATCTTGAGAGTGTCGTCCGAACGACCGAGAATGTAATAGAGACCGTCCGTGCCTCGCATGGCAAAGTCGCCATGCACCCAGATTCCCGGGATCGTCTTCCAATAACTCTCGAGATAGCGCTGGTCGCCCTTCCACAGGCTCTTGGTGAGCCCGATCGATGCATGACGCAGCACCAACTCGCCGACCTCGCCGTCCGGGACAGGGTTACCCGCCATGTCGACGATGTCTGCGCCGACTCCGAGGGCCGGCCGGGAGAACGAACCCGGGTTCATCGGATGGTTTGGGGTGCCGGTGAAGATGCAGCCGCCGACTTCCGTGCCGCCGGAAATGTTGATGATCGGAATCCTCGACTTGCAGACGTGTTCGAAGAACCATCGCCACGGCGTCTCCGTCCATGCCTCGCCGCCCGAAGCAGTGATCCGCAGGCTGGAGAGGTCGTACCGCTCGACCTCCTCGCCATGGCGCATCATGCCGCGCACGATGGTCGGTGAAACACCGAGATAGGTGACCTTGTGATCTGCGATCAGACGCCAGAAGCGTCCCGTATCGGGATAGTCGGGGGTCCCCTCGGCCACGAGGAGCCTGCCGCCAGCGAAGCTTGGAATGCAGGCGCACATCGCGCCCACCATCCATCCCATGTCACTGAAGAAGAAAAACAGGTCCGTTGACTTGAAGTCGCCGCAGATGATCATATCCCGTGTCACCATCGAGCCAATAAAGCTGATGTGCGTCCATACGCAGCCCTTTGGTTCGCCGGTCGTTCCCGAGGTGTAGAGAAGGATGGCGGGATCTTCCGCGTTCATCTCGACGGTAGGAACGTTTGCCGCCTCCTGGGTGAACTCATCCCACCAGTGATCTCGACCCTTGCGCATGGGGGTGTCGATGCCAAGCCCGCCGCGGTCGACCACGATCACATGCTGGACGGTTGGGGCGGTCTTCAGTGCCTCGTCGAGAACCGATTTCAGCGGAGCAGGAGTGCCCCGGCGCCAGGTGCCGTTTGCGGTAATGACGGCCTTGGCTTCACCGTGGTTGAGCCGCGCCCGGATCGGGTCGGGACCGAAGCCGGAGAACAATGGCATCACGATTGCCCCGATCTTCAGGATTGCAAAGAAGGCCACGAAAGTTTCGGGCAGGTTGGGCATGTAGATCGCGACGACGTCGCCCTTGCCGATACCAAGCTGGCGCAAGCCCAAGGCTTGCCGCCCGACAGCGGATGCGAACTCGGCGTAGCTCAGCCGTCGCTGCTCGCGCCTGTCTTCGCCTTCCCAGACCAGGAATGTCTTGTCCCAGACTTCCGTTCCGCGGTGCTTGTCGATGCAATTGAGGACGATGTTCGTGGTCCCGCCAACGCACCAGCGCGCCCACGGTTCGCCCCGTGCAAGGTCAAGGATCTTCTCGGGCTTGCGATAGAAGCGAACGTCACAGAACCCGAACACTTCCTGCGCGAGCCAGGCTCGATCGGTGTCGGCCTTGGCCGCCAGCGTGTCGTAGTTCGGCTGCCCCGTCGCACGAAGGAACGCGCTCAGGTTGCTGTTCTCCACCAGTTCCGCTGGGGGCGTCCAGAGATACGCCATCTTGCTTCCTCCTGCCTCAAGAGCTGCGCCACGTTCTTGCATCTGGCGTGCGGCGATGTATTCTAACAAATGTTAGAATTCAAGGAAGAAGATGTCGTGGCTGAAAATGAGCAAGTCCGCTATTTTGTCGAAGACGGCATCGCGACCGTCACCATCGACCGTCCCGAACGCAAGAACGCGCTGTCCGTTGAGGCGATGAACGGCCTGACCGACGCCTGGAGCAGGGTCGAAGCCGACGCCTCCGTCCGCGCGATCATCCTCACCTCGGCGGATTGCGGAGTATTCTGCGCAGGGCTGGATCTGAAGCAGGCCGCGGAAATCCGGGCGAGGGACGGTGTGGATATTCTGACGCTGATGCGTGACCCCATGCAGCACGCGATGCAGAAGGTCTCCAAGCCCATCATTGCTGCCATGACGGGATCTTTGATGGCCGGCGGGATGATGCTTGCGCTGAAGTGTGACTTGAGGATCGGGTTACGCGGCACCCGCGCGGGGATAACCGAGGTGAAGATGGGGCGCGGGTCCCCGTGGGCGGTGCCGATGCTTTGGATGGTGCCGCAATCGCTGCTGATGGAGATGGTTCTGACCGGCGAGATGATCGCGATCGAGCGGCTCGCTGAACAGGGGTTCTTGAGCTCGCTTGAGGACACGCCGAAAGCCGTACGCGAACGTGCGCTTGGACTTGCGCGAAAGATCGTCGAGGGCGCGCCGTTGTCGGTCAAGGCGGCCAAAGCGAGCGTGCTTGCCGCGATGGACCTGGGGCTTGCGCAGGGCCTCATCGAGGCCGAGCAATTGCACGCCGAGGTCTATGCCAGTCTCGATGCGATGGAAGGGCCGAAGGCTTTCGCAGAGAAGCGCAAGCCGGTCTGGCAGGGCAGATAGATCTGGATCAGGGCTTGTTGACGCCTTCGAAGATCAGCGTCTCCGTGCGACGGGCCAATTCGAGCACGGCATCCCGGTTTTCCAGCCTGAACCATTCGATTGTCCAGTTGAGGGCGCCGATCACGAACATACGCAATGGCACCACCTCCATGTCGGCGCGGATCTCGCCGGCGCGTCGGGCATCGATGAAGAGCTGGTCCCAATATTCTGCGTATGCGCGCCGCAGCGGCCGGTGCGGCTTCTTCAGTTGCTCTGGCAATTGTCCGTAGATTCGGATGTTGGCTGAAGTGAAGTCGCTCGTCTCGAGCAGCGCGACGAGATGGGCCTCGATCGCAAGACCAATCTTGCGCCGGTGCGATACCATTCCGGCACGTTCGACCGAGTTCTTCACGGTCTCGAACACGTGGCGGAGGCCGCGGTCCAGCACTTCGTCGAGAATCTCCTCCTTGGAATCGAAATGGTAGTAGATGCTGCCGGCCTTGATCTTGGCCCTTGCTGCGATCTGGCGGAGGGTCGTCGCCGAAAATCCCTGGCGGCGGAACAGCTGGGCCGCGGAATGCAGGATGAGGTCCCGCGACCGCTCGGACTTGGATGTGGCGGCTGCGGAGCCGTTGTCGGGCTCGGCCTTGCGCCCGCGGTTCGCCATCGAGGTTTTGGGACGGCGCACCGCTGACCTTTGTCCGGACCGGTCACCGGAACGCAAGGATGACCGCACCGTTCTCATGCTTGTCGCAAGCTCCGTCTCGACATATTTGGCTGCCGGCTTGGTGCAACCATTGATCGCTGTGGAAGCAGATTCCGCAGAGTATGGCAATATCCGACAGGTGATACCCGCGATGGCGCCTGACGGCATCGAACCGTTGGGTGGAAGCTGAGTAGGCGGCAGCGGTTGTCAGATTGATCGTGCTGCAGGCGTTAGTGACATCCGGCACAACCTCCGATACGAGCCCCTACGGGGGAACGTGTCACGACCGGTTGTGCGGCCTGATCGCTTTCTCGCCCAGACATTCGGCGCTATACCTATTCGGACCATCCGGATCCCGGGGCATGGCCAACTCGCTTGTCGTACGCAAGGGCACGAGTTTGGCGGAGCGTCACAGAGCGCTGCGCGCGGCGCAATACGTTCGAATGTCTACCGAACGGCAGCAATACTCGATCCAGAACCAGGCTGCCGTGATCGCCACATTCGCGCACGCCCACAACCTGACGATTGTCGAAACCTATCGTGATGAAGGGGAGAGCGGTCTCCAACTAAAAAACAGGTCCGGTCTGATCAGGCTCATAGAAGACGTGCAGTCTGGGAAAGCCGATTTCGGTCACATCTTAGTCTACGACGTGAGTCGGTGGGGGCGATTTCAGGATACCGACGAAAGCGCGCACTACGAGTTCATTTGCAAGCAGGCCGGCATCAAAGTCGCATACTGCGCCGAGCAGTTCGACAACGACGGTAGCATGCTCTCCAGCATCGTAAAGAACATCAAGAGGGTGATGGCGGCTGAGTATAGTCGCGAACTCTCAGCAAAGATTTTCGCCGGACAGTGTCGCTTTGCGCGACTTGGATACATGCCTGGGGGCCTCCCAAGTTATGGGCTGGCGCGCGAGCTGGTTGACCAGGAGCGGCGATCGAAAGGCCTGCTCAAGAAGGGTGATCTAAAGTATCTCACTACGGACCACATCCGGGTCCGACCAGGACCACCTGAGGAAGTCGCCATTGTGAGGTGGATGTTTCAACGGTTCCTGGAAGTCAAATCCGAGTCGTTGATCGCATGGGAGCTGAACAACAAAAATATCCCGGCAGGCAAGGGCGGTCGTTGGGCCTGTTCATCAGTTACGAGGATTCTGAAGAACGAGCGCTACATTGGCAATCTCATCTTTAACCAAAGATCCAATAAACTGCGGCGCGGTCTCAAGAAAAATCCACCGGAGGAGTGGATTAGGGCGGACGGCTGTATTGAGCCGATCATCGACCACGACACCTTCCGGAAAGTTGGAAAGATCATCGAAGAACGACGCGTTGATCTCACTGAAGAAGAGATGCTGAAAAGGTTTCGGAAGGTCTTGCACAAGGAAGGTCGATTGAGCCCTAAGTTGATCGACAGGACCGTCGGCCTGCCCTGTATTGCCACCGTCCGCGCGCACTTCGGCACAGTGAGAAATCTCTATCGTTTGATTGGTTACACCCCGAAGCGCAATTACGGATATTTGGACACCCGTGCCTTATGGGCAGAGGCGAGAAGCAAGCTCACATCAAAAATTGCTTATGCGATAGCCAAGGCAGGATGTCGCACCGTTCCGGGCGGCTGGACCAACTGTCTGCGTGTCGTGGGCTCCGAGACCATCTCCGCTCGAACAGCGCGCTGGATACCAAGGCCCAAGGAACAGTATTCGGAACGCTGGTCGATTGAGCGAGAAGTGCACCTTCCTGCGGGCTGGATTGCCGCCATCAGGCTATCGCAATCCAACACGTCCCCACTTGACTATGTGTTGTTGCCAACTGATGGCAGGACAAAATACACCATAAGATTCTCAGAAAGTACGCGCGAGCGTCGCGGGATAGTGCGTTTCAAGACCGAAGAAGCGCTTATTAGAGCGATCACCAGACGCGTAACCAGGAAGGGACGTTCTTACCCAGCAAGGCCGAAACGATGGCGGTCCTTTTCGGCCGGCTGCAATAGGCCTCTAAAAACTCAAAGATAAAAAATGCTCTGCAGGGTACGGTAACAATGGCATGGATTATATTACGGCTATCCTATCTCTTCAGAAATCCGGACCAATACGGTGTTCCGGCCATCAAATGATCCGTGGTGTGTTGCGACAGCCGCGCTACGCGTCGGATTCGCTATCGCAATCTCCCTGCGTTGGCTGGCACTGTCATCGCCCTCCGAGCCGCCGCTGCAATGCGGTCGATGAAGCCGCCTGGACCAAGCAGACGGGGGCGCTAAAGTAGCACAGCGAGCCGCGCTCAATCGTGCTTGGCCCTACGAGTTGGGCTGCGAGCGTAGCCCTTCGAACTCGCCGCATATGCCTCATTCAATTCTGCCTCCAGGAGTCCATTGGCGACGATCAGCGCACGCACCGCGGCGCGGACGTCTCCGTCGCAGGCCGTGATCACCTGATCTGCAGCGGCATCCAGCGGATCGATCCCCTGAGTTGCATTCGCATCGGCCGGCATGTTTGACTTCCAGTTGGCGCTCCAGAATGTTCCTGTTTTGTTCTTTTGTCAATCGTGCAGTGTTCGTGGCGGCGGTCGCTCACGCAGCCAGTGTCGAACCGACCGGGGACACCAGCGTTGCACCCTGAAGCATCGGAGCGGACGGCTTGGGACTGGGCGATCCAGAGCGGTCCTGCGCGCCGCAAGTCGCGGCCGGGCCCCTCGTGAACCGTGCCGCATCGCGTCACGGCCTTGCGGCTTCGATCCCTCGCGTCAGATCAGGCCCGGGCTGATTTCATTATACGGCAACAACTGAAGTCGAGACAGCTTGGCGGCCCGCGGTACCGATCGGACGCCTGTCTAACGGGCTTCCTGGCGAGGCATCATCACTGAAGGACCTTCGGCAGTACCACAACGACGTCAATTTCGCGGCCGAGGGTTTGCGATGCAACGAGTGCAATGTGCGGGGCGAAGCTGTCTTCGATCTCCGCTGCTGTCGACTCGTCTTTTGCGTAGACATACAGCAGCGGTCCGTCGACCTCAGCAAAGCGGATGCCCGCGAACACGCGGTCAAACGTTCCCGCGCCTACGATGAGCGCCATTCTTGCCTGTATTGCGTAGTCCTGGATTTCCGTCAGGTCCATGTTTGCTACCGAAGGGAAAACAAGCCATCTGAACAATACATGTTTACTACTCCCGCAGTCGACAAGGGCTTGTTTCGGAATTGAGCCGTAACACTGTGCGCCAGACTGGGAAGCGGATTCGCTTTGCGGTACTAGCAGGGAGAATCCTGGCTTATAGGACGGCCAGGTCACCGGTTAAGTTCGGGTAGCTTTGAACGTCTGATGGCTCAACAAGGCATACAGAGTGAAGGATCCCGAAGCCGTCGCCGCGATCGTGTCGGCCCTCCGGGAGGCGCACGGGGACAACGTTGCTCGCGTCTTCCTCGTTGATGGAGTGAGCCTTGCGGCGCTCGTCGACGCCGTGTTTGCGCTTCCGATAAAAAACAACGTGGCAGTCAGGGCGATTGCCCGAGCGCTCGAATCCGGGGATTTTGTTATCTCACCCGACGTCGGGCCGCTTTGGCACGTCAAATATGTGTACAGCCATCCGAGCTCGATGACCGTCGTAGATATGGTGGTGCTGACACCCGAGAGGACGTTCACGAGCACCGAGATTTCGTTGCGTCTGCGCGTGTGATCCCCATTGCGGTTCGAGCCTCAGGAACTTTATTGCAATTCCTGGATATGACCGGTGCTGTCGACGAGAATGGACCGTTCCTTCCCATTCCGCGTGGCCTTGAACGTCTTGATCTTGCCAGATGGCACTTCGCGGATTTGCGAATAGCCAGCTGCTTCAAGCCTTGCCTTGATATTTTCAAAGGTGAGGGCAGACGCTGCCGGCAGGGCGCTGAAAACCGTCAGAAAGAAAAGGGCAGCGAGCTTTTGCGATTTCATGTCCACTAGCGATCTGAGTTGCCGATGATGCCGTCTCCTTGTCCCAGCAGAATTGGACCAATTCTGCCCGCTGTCCAGCGAGAAGGGAATGGAAAGCACTTAAGATGGTTCAGTGGGAAGCGGCGGTCGTTCGATGGACTGAGCGGCCGGAGAGTTCTGTGTGAATGCTGTCCTTGATATTTTGTCCGAAGGGCGGTTTTCGCTCTGTCGGGCATCCAGCGCCGGCTTGTGCGGCAGGCGCGATTTGACGTTGGAGGTTGCATCTATCGAGAGTGCTAAATCGGGAGATCGAGTTGAGGTTCCGCTCGGTCTTCGTCATGGAGCGCGGACAGCGACACGCCCAGCAAGCGTACGGATTTCGGCAAGGGCATCTCGTGCCGTAACAGGTCGACAGCCACACGCTCGAGGTCAGCGCGGTTCGACACCTGAGTCGGCACAGATCTGCTGCGCGTGATGATCTCGAAATCGAAGAACTTGATCTTTAACGTCACCGTGCGCCCCCGGCTGCCGGTGCTTTCGCAATGCCGCCAGACCTTTTCGATGAGCGGCTGGAGCTCTGCCGCCAGAGCATCGAACGCTGTCAGATCGTTCGAGAATGTATTTTCTGCGCCGATGGACTTCCGGATCCGGTTCGCCCGAACCGGACGCTGGTCGACCCCGCGCGAGATCCAGTAGTAGTAGGCGCCCGATTTGCCGAAGTTTGCGTTCATGAATTCGAGCGTCTGATTGCGAATATCGAGCCCAGTGAAGATGCCGAGGCCATTGAATTTGGCCGTCGTCGCCGGGCCGATGCCGTGGAATCTGCCGACCGGGAGACTTTCCACGAAAGCGGGCCCCATCCTCGGGGTGATAACGAACTGACCGTTGGGCTTGCGATGGTCGGACGCGAGCTTCGCGAGGAACTTGTTGTAGGAGATCCCCGCGGAGGCCGTGAGGCCCGTTTCTGCGAGGATCTTGGCCCTGATCGCCGTGGCGATTTTGGTTGCGAGCGGGATGTTCTGAAGATTTTCGGTGACGTCGAGATATGCCTCGTCCAGCGACAGCGGCTCGATGATTTCCGTGTGCTCGGCGAAGATGTCCCGGATCTGCCGGCTGACGGCCTTGTAGACTTCGAAACGCGGCTTCACGAAAATCAGCTCCGGACACTGACGCTTTGCGGTGACCGACGGCATCGCTGAGCGAACCCCGAACTTGCGGGCCTCATAGCTCGCTGCGGCCACGACGCCACGTTCTGCGGAGCCGCCCACAGCTAATGGCTTGCCGCGCAAGTCGGGATTGTCCCGTTGCTCCACCGACGCGTAGAACGCGTCCATGTCGATATGAATGATCTTGCGCGGTCGGGCCTCGCCGCTGTCCCGCGCTTGGTCCGGCGAACTCATTCGGAGACAGTATCCGAGGCCGTCGCGCACGGGAATGGCGGGGAAAACGGGGAAAAGCCCAGTTCCGAACTGGCCGGCCGGACGTCGTGGGCCTCTTGTTAGCAGGCTTGCCACTGGACTTCGACGATATCGCCCAGGATTGGACTATTTGGCCCTTGCCCGGAGTGTTTGTCTTTCATTTCGTTGCGAGCTTTTTCATGAAGCAGTTTGACGAGCGGACGACCGCTAACCTCGATGTTGTTCTGGATGAAGTGTGCCGTGAGCTCCCGAACGGCGGTGGCGATCACGAAACCAGAAAGCTCATCGCGCGAAAGCTACTGCGGGCCGCCCAGCAGGGGAAAAAGACGCTTGGGGCTCTTGAGCGCGTCGCTCGACAGGCGTTGCAGGGGATCCTGGAAGGCCGTCCTGCGTAACGCGCCGGGCAGGATCTGCTGCTTCGCGAGCAGAGCTGATCGGACTTTACGGCAAGCGCAAGTAAGCGGGGAATGTTATGTACGATGTTTATTTGAACAGGAGCAACGAGCTCCTGGTTGTTGTTCGGGGTGGCTCTATCCCTTCGGCAATCGCCGGAAGGTGGCGCAAACAGAAGCGTGCCGTCCGGTCTGTCAGCCACTGTATTCGCGACGACGTCCGGCAGCATGGTTATCACCATCGCAACCTCGCGAAGCGATTGGTCGCCTCGACGAGGGTGGGGCTGCAGTAGGGATTATATTGCGCCGAAAGATACCCAATCAGCGCCGGGCGTCTTGCTCCGACTTCACTGAATTGCAGCCATAGCAACGAAACACGTGGACCGCTTCGTACATACCAACGGAGGGTGGTTCGGCCAACAGGGCCATATGACGACCACAAACGTCACATTTGCATGCTAGCGCTTCCATCTCTTGCTTGGACAGTGTTGGCATAGCGAATGTCCCAGGCGCTATCCGCCGAGGGTTCGATCATGGGCCTCAAAACACGCTCGTTGTATCCGTGCGAATACGGGCGCTTCGTTTCCAGCGACACTCTCCGCGACCTTGATGGACCTTAGACGTTATCGACATGCCCCAAATGGACTAAGCCTCCGTCGCAGTCGCGGCGTGTGGAATGTTGGACATCAACCTCGCATACTGAGTGGCATGACGCCCAAGACGCCTCATTTTCAGCCGGAGAAGACAAAAGACGGTCGCTGGTTTGTTGCGGTCAAGACCGGCAATGGGCCGGATTCTCACATCGGAGATTTTGATACGGAAGCCGACGCGGAGCGCTGGATTGCAACCAAAGCGAAGTACTGGCCCGGTAGAGAGAATTGAAGTGCCCGACTCTACTCTCTTTCTAACCCTGGGGCGAAGCAGGCAACCTTGGCTCAAATGGGTCAGATGAAAGCGAATGGCCGCCTTGCAGCGCGAAACCAGTCAGCCCTGTTTACGTTCCTCATTGGTCGGCTATCGCTTCTGTTTGAGGCAGGGCAATTGGAAGTGGCCGGCAGGGTCCGTCCGCTTTCCAAGTTACGGACGGCCCCAACTCGCGCGCCGGAATCCATTCGCAAGTCAGCTTCTCACTGAAAAGCGGTCGAACGCAGTCAGTATTTGGAGCCGGATATCAACGTCTGCCTGAAAGATCGTTTTCTGCAGGTATTCGATTTCGGTATCTCGATTGCATTCGTCGACATCGATGTACCACGACCGTGGCCGGCCGTCGGCGCCGTCGCTCCAGCGATAGCCGCGCCGTTTAAGCGCGTCCTTCAGCTCGAAGGGCGACTGCTCGGCCCAGATTCTGATCGTCTTGCGACGGGCACGCTCGAGCAAAACAGAGAGCACAGTGCGATCGAGCTGGGGTAGGGTGATGGCGAGGATCTCAAGCAGCGCCAGGCAATCGTCGACCGCCCGGTGCGCCTCGTGAAACAGCCCGGCCTTCATCAGGAGGTAGGACAAGCGCGATCCCTCGAAGCCGTGGCCACGCCATTCGACCTCGCTGACTGAGCAGGCCCATGCCTTGAGCGTGAAGAGTGCCGCATATCGCTCCATGAATTTGCGGTCGAAACCCGCGTTGTGGGCAATGACCACGACCGCATCGGAAGCGAACTCGGCGATGCGCGCCTCATTCAGGCTATGACCTTCGACCATCTCGTCGGTGATGCCGGTCAGTGCCGTGATCTCGGCTGGAATTGCAATCGACGGCTGGTTGAAGCAGCTGAAAGTATCGATGACCCGGCCAATCCTTCCGTCGGATAGATAGGTGAACTTGACCATCCCGATCTCGATAATCTCGTCACGGGCGGGATCGAGGCCTGTGGTCTCGACATCGAGCAGGATAGCGGTCTTGGTCGGTTGCCCGTCGCTCGGCGTAAAGTCGGAGCGGGGAACCAGCCGGCGCAGCACCTTGTAGTCGGGTGATTGCTCCAGCATGCCGGCGATCTCGGCGAGAGTTGGTTGAACGGTCATATTGGGCTGCGAACGATCATTTTGGTGAAAGTTCGATAGCCTATCCGATCGGACCGGGTCCGGCATCACGGTGCGTGCCCTGTGGATAGGTGGCGGGTAGCTCCGGGCAGTGAGGACAGCCCTTCTCGCGTGGAACTTGCCAGGATCCGAAGCCGGTATCGCGCCGCAGGATTCGGACGGGCTCTCGTGGACCGTGCCGCTTCGCGTCATGGCCTGGCGGCTTCGATTCCTCGCGCCGCGACAAGGCAGGCATTGATCACATTATTCGGAAAAGACGAAAAAAGACTCGACGAAACACCCAACTCACTTTTAACCTTGGGACGTGAGGTGGTCTTGATGGCAGATCAGCAAGTCAGGTCTTCGGACCTTGTCGAAATAGCACGCAGAAGCGGGGAGTTTCGCAAGCACTATGGTGTTGTGCTGGGAGCATTGCTGTACCTGAGCTCGATCAGCGCTGCGCGGCCGAGGTCGATCTGGTGGAGCGGGGTGCTGACCGCTCTAATTGGAGCGGCTGCCGTGTGGCTCAAGAACAGGTAGTCAGGGCCTAACGGCACGTCGCTGATGGCATGCATGTCTCTCCGCTCGCCGCCTGACGTGCCAGGTCCCCCAGTGTTCAGAAGCTCGTTCTGGCCGAGTGCGGCGATCCTCGCACGTCTGGCTGAACCGGGCCTAAATTGAATGGACATTCAAAGAAATTCGATGGTTTAGTGTGACCGATAGATCGGGACAAGGAGAATGCTGTTTGCAGAAAGCAGAAAGGCGGATGCGTGGGCGTCCGGTGGGATCTTCGGATCAGGGAGCGAAACGGCAGGAATTCGTCGCGGCGGTGATGAAGGCGATCGCCGAGCACGGCTACAAGGATGTGACTGTCGCGACGATTTGCGAGGCGGCCGGCTTCTCGCGCGGCCTGATTGCGCATTATTTTCCCGGCAAGGATGCGTTGCTGCTGCATGCCGTGGACGAGGTGGCGAAGGATTTCGAGCGGGCCACGCGAGCTGCGGCCGACGCAGCCGGAACCGATCCGCTCGAACGCCTGCACGGTATCGTCACCGCAAGCTTTCGCGCGCCGGTGTTCACGCCGGAAAGGGTCCTCGTCTGGGTCGCCCTCGCCAGCACGTCGCGCTGGTCGCCCGAGCTCGCCGAAATCTACCGAAAGCTGTATCGGCCCTACCGCCGCGGACTGGCCCATCTCATGCAGCGGGCAGCGGATGCCCGCGGCGTCATGATCAATCCTGACCGCCTCGCGCTAACCCTCACGCAGCTCACCGAGGGCCTGTGGGCCGGCTGGGCAGCCGATCCGAAAACAGTATCGGCCGCAGAGGGGGAGGCAGCATGCCACGATCTGCTCGACGCATTCTTTCGGTCACCACGGACGACGCCGTAGCGCGAGCCCTGCGGTTGGTCGAACTGGAGGCAGGCGGCACTATTTGCGCTTCTTCGTTGCGCGCAGGTCGATCACGTCAACAAGGGTTCGAGGATCGAGTCCAGGCGCGAAGATCTGGGCCTTGTTGATCTTTTCAGTCGCAGTCACAGGCATTCGGTCCAGAAACAGCATCCATCCGGGCGCCTTGTAGTAAGCAAGCTGCTCGTGGCAATAGTCCACGATGCCTTGCGCAAGCTGAAGGTCGGCCGTGTGACCTGCAGCCGGTACGACGCAGGCGAAGATCTCTTCCCCTGCCTTTTCGTCGGGAACGGCGAGGATCGCGATCTGGCGAACGGCAGGATGCCTGCACAGCACGGTTTCCACTTCGGTCGCGGCAATGTTCTCGCCGGATCTGCGGATCATGTTCTTGCGCCGGTCGACAAAATAGATGATGCCGTCTTCGTCCTGGCGGACGATGTCGCCCGAGTGCCACCAGCCGCCGCGCCAATCCGCGTCCGTCGCGGCGTCGTCGTCGAGATAACCGTTGAAAAAGCCCCGCCGCGGATTTTCGCCACCCAATCGAACCACAAGCTCGCCCTCCGTGTTGGAGGCAACCTCGCGATCGTACTCATCGACGACTTTTGCTTCAAAGGGAGCCACGGGACGCCCGATCGCACGGACGCCGATCGGGCGTGGCTCGTGATCGTTGGCTGTCCAACGCCCGACCTCAGTCATGCCCCAGACCTCGAGATGCGGAATTCCAAATCGCTCCTCGAACTCGCGGTGGATCGCCGGCTCCATTCCCGCTCCGAAGCCAAATCTCACGGTGTGCGCCTGCTCGTCAGCCGATTTGTCGAGCGCAATCAGAGCCTGCGGCACAGCTCCGATGTAATGAATGATCGTTGCGCCGCTGGTCGAGACCTCGCGCCACCATCGTTTTGCCGAAAAATGCTCCGGGCGGATCACGCATCCCTGCGACAGCAGCATCGGCATCAGTGCGACCACGCCGGCGTGGACGTGGAACACCGGCATCGGGTTGAACAACCGGTCCTTGCCAGGCTCGATCGAGAAACGGCCGCCGCTCCTCGATAGCGTAAAGAACCATTCGCCCGCCGAGAGCCAGTAGTCGTTCGTGACCAGGCAGCCCTTCGGGCGGCCCGTGGTGCCCGACGTATAAAAGACGCCAGCCTCGGTCCCGCGAGCGAGTGATGCCGATGCGGCGCGTTTGGCCGGCGAGGGCAACCGGTCCGGCATGTCGTCGGTTGCAATCACGACGAACTGATCTTCCAGTTCAGCTGCGACCGCGGTGAGCCGGTCGACGTGATGGCGCAGGGCGACAGCGAGCACGATGCCGCTGTGCCGCATCTGGTAGAGCAGTTCGGCGTGGCGATGATCGGGATTGACGGGCACCACGCTCGAGCCGACCGCGTTGAGCGCGAGCAAATGAAGGAAGTAGTCCGGGCGGTTCTCGACGAGCAGGGCGACGCGATGTCCCGGCCCATATCCTGCCTGTCTGTAGCACTCGATGAGAGGCAAGACGTGCTGCATCGCCTCGGCGTAGGTCCATTCAAGGCCATCGGACGCATAGGATGTTCCCGCGGGTACGCAAATGAAGGCATTCTGCGGTGCCGCGGCAACGCTTGCCCGAAATGCCTCGAAAATCGTGTCGGCCACTTGTGGTCGTTCTCCCGCATCTGTCGCTCGGCGATCGGATGGACGCTTCAAGTCCGTTCGTACGCTGCAGCGATTGCCGTCGTCTCATTCGGCGCGGCCCTTTGGGCACATGCCGGTTCCGGGCTGGCCCTTTTCGTCGGCGAGCCTCCGCCTTTCCGGCGTCGCGGTCGATCCTAAAGCGGGGTCGGTGGAAGGCAACAATAATTTTGTTGAACGTCCGACAAATTATGCCATGATAGCCACCGCGACATAATCAAAACGAGACCGGGGAGGAGTGAGCATGTTGTGGAGGTGGACGGGAGCCGCGGTCGCGTCGCTGCTTGTTGTGGGTTCCGGTCTCGCGCCGATGGCCCAGGCTGAGCTGGACACCCCGGTCAAGGTCGGCGTTCTCGGTGATCAGTCGTCGGTCTATTCGGCAGCCGGCGGGCGCGGCAGCGTCGAGGCGGCAAAACTCGCCGCTGAAGATGCCGGATTGGTGCTTGGCAAGCCCGTCGAGATTGTCTCGGCGGATTTCCAGCTGAAGGTCGATGTTGGCGTTGCAATCGCCAGAAAATGGTACGACGAGGAAAATGTCGATGCGATCATCGACGTGCCGTTTTCGGGGCTTGCGCTGGCTATCGCGGACATGACCCGAACCAAGAAGAAGCTCGCGCTCTTCAACGCTGCGGCAAGCTCCGAGCTGACTGGCGCGAAGTGCTCGCCCTACGTGGCGCAGTGGACCTACGACACCTATTCGCTGGGGCACGGGCCAACCAGCGGGCTGATCAGCCGCGGTGAGAACAGCTGGTTCTTCCTGACCAACGATACGGTGTTCGGTGCCAGCCTTGAAGGTGACGCATCCGCTGCGGTCAAGGCGGAGGGGGGAACGGTGATCGGGTCGGTCCGCACGCCGACAGCATCGACGGACTTCTCATCATTTTTGCTGCAGGCCCAGTCGTCCAAGGCGAAAGTGATCGGGCTCGTCGAAGCTGGCGCAGATCTCGCAACCGTTCTCAAGCAAGGTGAGGAGTTCGGCGTGAAGTCACGAGGCCAGCGGTTCGCGGCACTGATGGCCACGATCGACGCGATCCATGGCGTCGGCCTCAAGGATGCGCAGGGCATCATCGTGGCCGAGGCGTTCTACTGGGATCAGAACGACGAGACGCGGGCCTTTGCCAAGCGGTTCTACCAGCGGATGGGGGCCATGCCGACGCAGGTGCAGGCCGGAGCCTACAGCGTCGTGAATCATTACTTGAAGGCAATCAAGGCCGCCGGCTCGAAGGACCCCGACAAGGTCATGGCCAGGATGCGGGACATGCCGATCAACGACTTCATGTCGCACAATGCAAAGCTGCGCGCCGATGGCCGCGTGATGCGCGATCTGTACCTGTTCGAAGTCAAGTCGCCCAAGGAATCGAAAGCTGCCTGGGATTACTACAAGCAAATCGCCGTCATCCCGGCGGACAAGGCAGTCCGGCCACTCGACCAGGGCGGCTGCCCTCTGATCGGTCAATGATCGTGGACGAGAGTGTGCCCGCATCGTCCGACACCGGTGAACTCGGTCTGTTTCGCGCGACCGTTCGCCGCTTCCTGGCGCGAGAAGTTGTTCCCAACGCCGACCTTTGGCGGACGAGGGGATACATCGACCGTGAGCTATGGCGAAAGGCAGGTCGGCTCGGGCTGCTCTGCGCCAGCAGTCCGGAGCAATATGGCGGCGGGGGAGGCAGCTTTCGGCACGAGGCCGTCATCATCGAGGAATTGGCGCGGATCGCGTTTCCGGATTTCAGCGTCCCGTTGCAGAACGTGATTCTCGCGCCTTACTTCGCGCAGTACGGCACCGAAGAACAGAAGCGCCGCTGGTTGCCGCGCATGGCCCGAGGAGATCTGGTGGCGGCACTCGCGATGAGCGAGCCGGGTGCCGGCTCCGATGTGCGGGCCATTCGAACCCGGGCACGTCGCGAAGGCAATGAGTACGTCATCGACGGGCAAAAGACCTTCATCACCCACGGCCACACCGCCGACCTGATCTGCCTCGCCGTCAAGACCGACACCGGCGAGGATAATGGCGTCCGTGGCTTCAGCCTTCTGGTGATCGAAGCCGATCAGACACCGGGGTTTAAACGCGGCCGAAGGCTCGACAAGGTAGGTCTCAAGGCACAGGACACGGCGGAGCTGTTCTTTGACGAGGCGCGCGTTCCCGTCGCCAATCTGCTGGGGGGCGTTGAAGGCCGCGGCTTCTATCAGCTGATGGAACAGCTTGCGAAAGAACGCATCAACATCGCGATGCAGGCGTTGGCCCTGGGTGAAGCAGCATTGGCCGAAACCGTGACATATGTGAAGCAGCGCGAGGTGTTCGGCAAACGCCTCATCGATTTCCAGAATACGCGGATGGTGTTGGCCGAAGCGAAGACCGCGATGGCCGTCACCCGCAGCTTCGTTGAAGGCTGTATCGATCGGCTGATCGCTGGAACGCTGGATGCCGAGACGGCTGCCATGGCGAAGTGGTGGGCGACCGAACAACAGTGCGCGACCATCGACAACTGCGTCCAGCTGCACGGCGGCTACGGCTACATGCTCGACTACCCGATCGCCAGGATGTGGAGCGACGGTCGCATTCAGAAGATTTGGGGTGGCTCCAATGAAGTCATGAAGGAGCTGATTGCGCGCGCCTTGTGATCGGCGCACGCCGCTGCGACTGCTTGACGATTGACGCGGGCCGCTGCCGTGCCAGGAAACAATCGAGACCATGACGCTTTCGCCTGAGCGCCAACGAGAATTTAATCCGGAGAACCAGATGGGCCAATACGCCAAATATGAATGCCTCAAGGTCGATGTCGCTGACAAGGTCGCGACCGTGACCTTGAACCGCCCGCAGGCGCGCAACGCGATCAATCAGAAGCTGATCCGCGAGCTGCGGACGATCTGGGACGACCTCGCCGACGATCATGCCGTCAATGCCGTGGTGCTGACGGGCTCCGGCGACTTCTTCAGCGTCGGCGGCGACGTGAAGGCGATGTCGGAGCGGCCGGGCGGCGACGTGCTCGAAGAGGGCGAGGTGCACGACCCCATGATCAGCCGGCGCGGCGTCACCCGCCAGCTCGAGCTCGACAAGCCGATCATCGCGGCGATCAACGGCGACGCCATCGGTCTCGCGGCCACCCACGCGCTGCTCTGCGACATCACGGTGATGGCGGAAGACGCGCGGATCGGCGACACCCACGTCTCGCGTGTCGGCCTGGTCGCGGGCGACGGCGGCACCGTGATCTGGCCGCTGCTGGTCGGCATCAACAAGGCCAAGGAATTCCTGATCCGCGGCACGCTCCTGAAGGGCAGCGAGGCCGAGCGGGTTGGACTGGTCAACCACGTCGTTCCACGTATCGACGTGTTGGCCAAGGCCCGCGAGATCGCGGTCGAGCTCGCTAACGGTCCGACCTGGGCCATTCGCTGGACCAAGCTGTCGATCAATCAGATCGTCAAGGACCGCGTGAACATGCTGCTCGAAGCTTCGATGGCGCTGGAGCAGGTGACGTTCGAAACAGCCGACCACAAGGAGGCGACGATGTCATTCAAGGAGAAGCGCAAGCCGAAGTTCGGCCAGACCTGAAATCCGCCTGCAAACTGAAGATTGGAACCCCCATGCGCAACCGCATCACTGAAATGTTCGGGATCGAGGTTCCGATATTCGGCTTCACCCACAAGCCGGAGGTCGCCATCGCGGTGACAAATGCCGGCGGCATGGGCGCCCTGGCGGCGAGCTATTATCAACCGGACGAGCTCGAGCGGATTCTCGCTGACATGGACGCGAAGACTGGGGGACGTCCATACTGCATCGATGTCCTGTTTGCGAACAAGGTCGGGGAGGTCGTGCCGCTATCCGAGCGTCTCAAGGCCCTCCCGAAGCGGCACATCGACTTTGTCGAAAAGCTACTGGACGATGCAGGAATCCCTGCATTGCCTCCCGAGGTCGAAGCCCAGATGCTGCGTGAAAAGCCTCCCGGACACGGCCATACAGAAGAAGGCGTTCTCGAAGTCCTGGAAGTTGTGGTCAAGCATCCGCAGGCGCGCTTCGTGCTCAGCGCAATGGGAGCCCCTCCCGCCTATGTCGTCGACAAGCTGCACGGCCATGGCATCAAGGTCGGCGCCATGGCAGGCAGTGCCGAGCATGCGCTCAAGCACGTTCACGCGGGCGTTGACCTGATCGTTGCGCAGGGTAGCGAAGCCGGGGGGCATACGGGGACGATCTCGTCCATGGTTCTGTGGCCCGAGGTGGTCGAGGCCGTCTCTCCGACTCCGGTTCTCGCTGCTGGCGGCGTCGGAAGCGGGCGTCACATTGCAGCCGCCCTTGCGCTTGGCGCTGAGGGCGTATGGTGCGGCACGATTTGGCTTGGGTCCTCGGAGAGCGAGCTGTCCGCTGACATGCGCAAGCGATTCATCGCTGCGCGTTCGCAGGACGCCATCCAGAGGAAGTACGACACCGGCAAGCCACTGCGTGGACTTCGCAGCAAGTGGACGGACGCGTGGGATGCGCCGGGAGCACCGGAGCCCCTGCCGCTCGCGGCCCAGAAACTGCTGGTTGCCCCAGCGCTGAAGCGGCTCGAACTCGCCAATGCTGCAGACTATATGGGCTATATGGCTGGACAGATCGTCGGCAGGATCAAGGATGAACGATCGATTCGTGACATCATGGAAAACATGAAAGCCGAATGCCTCGCCGTCTTGAAGCGTCTCAGCTCAGATACCTAGAGCCGGGCGTGGTGCGGCTGGCGGCCCAGCAGCTCAACATGTGGTGGGGGCGCTTGCTTTGCCTCATATTGCGAGCCGGCGGGGCCGCGGGCCTATTCACGAGCGACTGACTTTTATCGGTAGAACGGCGCAGGTCGTCGATGGCCTGGGGTTCAGGATGGTTAGAGCATGATCCGGAAAAGTGCGAAGCGGTTTTCCGAAAAGATCATGCTTCAGCAAGAACCGAAAGCGCGATGACGATTCAACCTAATCCCATCGCGATTTATTCGCGTTTGCGGGTCGGATAGTTGGCCCCTGACTCTTCGATATGGCGGCGGACGGCGGCGACGAATGCATTGACATCGCGTGCTTCGATCGCAGCGACGATGTCGACATGGTGCGCGGCGCTTCTCTGGAGATCGGCATAAGAGGGCCATAGGGCGATCGGGCCGGGTCTGGCGCGATTGCGAATCTCGATGACCAGTTGCGACAGCGAGTGGTTCGGCGCATGGCGATAAATCTCGTCATGAAACGCGGCATTGGTGTTGGCCTGGTCCGCTCTGCTGCCGTGTGCCACAGCGTCTTCGAATGCCTTCTGGGCGGCCTTGATCCTTTCGAGCTCGCTGGTCCCGATATGTGGCAGGGCCTGCGCCGCCGCCTCGACCTCCAGCAGGATGCGGATCGCCAGGATCTCGCGGACGACCGTCAGGTCCGGTTCTATGACCCGGTATCCACGATTGGCGACGTGGGTCACCATGCCGCGCGCGGCGAGTTCAGCCAGCGCGCTGCGCACATCAAAGCGCTTGGCCTCAAACGTTTCCTCGAGGTCGATCTGCCGCAACCATTCGCCGGGACGATAGTCACCCTGGAGAATCGCTGCAGCGATTTCCGCGACCAGAAGCCGCTTGTGCTCCTTCCGGATTTTCATGGTTGCCTCGCTCCTGCAAACGCTTGACAGCGGCAATGTTTTTCGCACAAATTGGCGCCAATAAATGTGTATAACAAGAAGTTCAGGGAAAACAACAGGATGTCGGGCATTGATCGTCGAAGCATGATGATGTCTGTGCTGGGAGCGGCGATGGGCATTTCGGGTGTCCACGCTCAAGCGGCGCCAAGCGGCTATCCAGACAATTACCGGCAGATCGTCGCCGACGCCGAGCGGGAAGGAAGTTTGCTGATCTACTCGATCATGTCGCCCGAGAACTGGCGACCCGTGATCGAAGGTTTCAACAGGCTCTATCCAAACATCAAGATCGAGACGCTGGATCTGCCCGCTTCACGGGAAAGCTTCGAGCGCTATTTGGCCGAGCGCAGCACTAACAGCCGGACCTGCGATCTCATCGCGACTGCCGATCCCGGCGGATGGATCGACTTCCAGAAGCGAGGCGAAATTCTCGACTATGTCTCGCCCGAGGCCAAGGCCTGGCCAGACTGGTCGAAGCCATTTCCCGGCGTCTACACGGTGTCCTCGGACCCGATGGCGCTGATCTGGAACAACAGCCTCGTGCCGGAAGCGAAGCGACCCAGGACGCTCGCCGACTTCGTGGCACTTGCCGCATCCAACGAGCGGGCCTGGCGAAACCGCATCACAAGTTACGGGGTACATCAGACGACCTTCGGCTACGGCATCAGCTACGCTTTCGTGAAGAAACACGGCGAGAAAGCCTGGGAGTGGTTTGCTCAATTGGCCAAGCTGACACCTCGCTTCGAGCGTTCCGGCGGACCGATGACGGAGAAGGTCACGTCCGGCGAGTACACGATGGGTTGGTTCGTCTCGGCCATCACCTTCTGGCCGCGCCTCAATGATCCGGCGCGGGCCCGTATCCTCGGCTGGAGCTTCATCGAAGACGGCCAGCCCGTGGTGCTGCGCGGCGTGGCAATTCCGAAGGGGTCGCGCAGCGTCAACGCCGCCAAGTTGATGATCGACTACATCATTTCCGAAGATGGCCAGCGTGCCTTCGGTCGCGGTGGGTTGACCCCGGCGCGCCCCGGCATCAAGCCGGGGGACGGGATCCGCCACACCTACTCGTCGATTGCCGAGGCGGTCGGCGAGCAGAACATCTGCTACATCGGTTATGACCCCGACGCCGTGCGGGACTACGACGCCTTCGTCGCGCGCTGGAAGCAAACCTTCAATGTCGCCTGACGCCAGCAGCGCGCTTGCATCGGCGACGCCCGATGCCTTGCCGAAACCTCTGCCCAGTCGCGATACGGCCGTCCAGTACGGCATGGCGCTGCTGACCGTCATTCTGGTTGCAGCGCCCCTTGCTCCCGTCCTCTATCAATCGTTGCTGGATCGCGCGCTCTACGATTCCGGACAGCAATTCACGCTGAGCAATTTCAGCCGCTTATTCCGGACCGACGGCTTCGGCCTCGTCATCTGGAATACGCTCGTCTTCGCGACGCTGACCACCCTGGTTTCACAGACGCTAGGCACCCTTGCCGCCGTCCTGTTCGGCCGCACCGACTTGCCGGGGGCCCGGCTGTTCGGCGAACTCTTTCTCTGGCCGGTCTATCTCTCGGCGCTCGTGCTGTCGTTTGGGTGGTACACGATCTACGGACCCGCGGGCTATCTGACGCTCTGGGTGCAGGCCCTGTTCGACGGTGCTCCGTGGAATCTGTATTCACTGCCGGGCATGGCAGTCATCGCCGGCGTGTCTCAAGCACCGGTTGCCTACATCTATTGCATGTCGTCGGCCTCGATTACCGACCCGACACTCGAGGAAGCGGCACGCGTCGCCGGCGCCGGCACTTTGCGGACACTGTGGAAGATCACGCTGCCGCTGCTGCTGCCGGCGATTGCCTACAGCGCGGTGCTGAACTTCACGGTGGGGCTCGAGCTGCTGGCTATTCCATTGGTGTTCGGCGATCCGGCCGGTATTACCGTGTTGACCACCTTCCTCTACAACAACGGCGTGGCGTCAGCCCGGCCTGACCACGGACTGGTGGCGACCGCTGCCGTTCTGATGCTTGCTGCCGTTTGCGTTCTTGTCTGGCTGCAGGGGCGATTGCTGGGCAATACCAGACGCTTTGTGACCCTTGGCGGCAAGGCGACCCGGCCGCGACCGTTTCGTCTCAACCGGCTGCGCTGGCCGCTGTGCTTTGCCTCGATCGTCTATCTCCTCGGTACGGTGGTTGCGCCGATCGGCGCGCTGGTTGTTCGCTCCTTCACAAGTCTGCTGTCGCCGATGGTGCCTCTGGCCGACGTGCTGACCCTCGGCAATTTCGCCAGCATGCTCGAATACCCGGTTTATCTTCGCTCGATCTGGAATTCCTTCGTCGTCAGCGCCCTCGGCGGCGCTCTGGCAACCGCCCTGATCGGCCTGATCGCGATCATCGTGCTGCGCTCCGATTTTCGCTGGCGCACGCCTTTGCACTATGTCGCATTGTTTCCTCGCGCCGTTCCCGGCGTCGTAGCCGGCATAGGGTTTTTCTACGCATTCGCACTGCTGCCCGGCCTTGGGGGGCTGCGCAACACGATCTGGATCCTGATCGTCGCGTTCACCATGCACTACATCCCCGTCGGCCTCGGCGCGGTGGCGCCGATGCTGCTGCAGATGAGCCCGGACTTCGATCGCGCGGCGCGCGTTCAGGGAGCCGACTGGTGGACCGCCAGCCGACGCATTGTGCTTCCTCTGATGCGGCCGGCGCTGGTCGCGTGCTTTATCATTCTCTTCATCACGTTCTTCAAGGAGTACACGACCGCAATTTTCCTGTTTGCGCCCGGCAGCGAAGTGATCGGAACGACGCTTCTGCAGGCCTGGACGCAGGGAGAAGTGGGTCTCGTCTCCGCACTGGCGACAATTCAGGTTCTGGTGATCGGAGTTTGCGTGACGGTCGCGCGGGCAATGTTCGGAGTGAGGCTCCATGGCTGAGTTGGTGATCGAGAACCTGCACAAGCGGTTCGGTCCGGTTCGCGCGATCGACGACGTCAACATCCACGTGGCCGACGGCGAGTTTGTCACGCTGCTTGGACCGTCCGGCTGCGGGAAATCGACGACGCTCGGGGCCATCGCCGGACTGGATCAGCCGACCAGCGGGCGCATCCGCGTCGGCAACACGACCTATTTCGATGGTGCCAAGGGGATTTTCCTGCCGCCGGAGGCGCGCAATTGCGGATTGGTGTTCCAGAGCTACGCGCTGTGGCCGCATATGAGTGTCTACAACAACGTCGTCTTTCCGCTGACCTTGCGAAAGGTCCGGGCAGCCGACTGCAAGCGGCGCGTGGAAGAAGCGCTCGCCCTGGTCGAGATGGAGCGCTTCCAGGACCGCTATCCACATCAGCTCTCGGGCGGACAGCAGCAACGCGTCGCGCTGGCGCGGACACTGGTCTACCAGCCGGAGATCCTGCTGCTGGATGAGCCTCTGTCCAATCTTGACGCCAAGCTGCGGGATCGGGCCCGTAGCTGGCTCGCCGAGCTGCGTACGCGCCTCGGCCTTACCACCATCTATGTCACGCATGATCAGGTCGAAGCGCTTGCGCTGTCCGATCGGATCGTGGTCATGAACGGAGGCCGGATCAGTCAGATTGGCACGCCGCAGGACATCTATGCGAGACCCGCCGATAGTTTCGTCGCCGACTTTATCGGTACGACGAATTTCCTGAGCGGTAACGTAGCCGAAGCGCCGCGCGCAAATGGACAGACGCAGGTCACGCTCGCCGACGGTCAGCGCGTCACCCTCCAGTCCGAGCGCCGCCCGGCTCTCGGGGATAAGGTCACATTTGCATATCGGCCCGAGCAGATGCGGCTCGCCACCGATCAGGACAGCGACATCAATGGTTCGATCGTCGAGGCCGCAGTGGTCAGCCATTCCTATGTTGGCGGCCGCTGGCAAATCGGACTCGATGTCGGCGGCAACCAGATCCGCATCGAAACCCAGGATGCGGCCACCGACCGCCGGTTGCGCCTGTGGCTTCCCCTGACCGGCGGCATTCTTTTCACAGATCGGACCCATGCCCAATCCCACTGATGCCGCTCAATCCATCGCCGAGCTCCCGCGCGCCGACTACACGCCCGGAGCCCGGGGGCCGCTGACCGGCCTTCGCGTGATCGATCTCTCCCGATTGGTCGCCGGAAATCTGTTGACGCAGCACCTCGCAGACTTCGGTGCCGACGTCATCAAAGTCGAGCCGCGCGAAGGCGACACGTTGCGTGGCTGGCGCACCAAGAACGTCGAGACAAACTGGAAAGCGCACTCGCGCAACAAACGCAGCCTTTGCATCGAATTCCGGCACGACAAGGCGGTGGCTCTGATCCGCAAGTTGGTTCCAGGCGCCGCGATGCTGATCGAAAGCTTCCGGCCCGGGACGCTCGAGCAGATGGGACTGCCTCCGGAGGAGTTGCTGCAGCTCGAACCCAGGCTTGTCATCGTCCGCATCTCGGGGTGGGGACAGACCGGCCCTTATCACCGGCGTCCCGGCTTCGGAACGCTGGTCGAAGGCTTTTCAGGCTTTGCCGAGATGAACGGTTTTCCCGACCGCGAGCCGGTGCTGCCGCCGATGTATCTGGCGGATTCCTTGTCCGGCCTTACCGGCGCGTTTGCCGCAATGGCCGCGCTGCGCGAGGTCGAGGTCAATGGCGGGCAGGGCCAGGTGCTGGACCTGCCGCTGCTCGATCCCATCGTCAATTCGCTGGGGCCACAGGCGGCGAATTATCGTCTCAACGGCAAGGTCAAGCCGCGCAGCGGCAGCCGCTCGAGCGGCTCGGTCCCGCGCAACGTCTACCGGACCCTTGACGATGGCTGGGTGTGTCTTTCCGCCTCGACCCAGGGCATGGCGATGCGGGTGTTGCGCTCGATCGGGCGGCCCGAGCTTTGCGATGATCCGCGCTTCAAGACCAACGAACAGCGCCTGATCCACGTCGTCGAGCTCGACAAGATCATCGGCGATTTCATTGCCACGCGGACGGTCGAGGATAACGTGGCGTTCTTCGAAGCGGCCGAGGTGACCATCGGTCCCGTCAACGACACCGTGCGGCTGATGAATGATCGTCACGTGCAGGCGCGCCGACTGCTCGCCGATTATCCCGACGAGGACATGGGGTCGTTTCCCATGCACGCGGTGCCGGTACGGCTCTCCGGGACTCCCGGCAGTATTCGCACGCCCGCGCCTCGCCTGGGGGAGCATACCCGCGCCGTGCTGGCTGAAGCGGGGCTCTCTGAAGAAGAGATCGACGAAACCCTGGGGTCAGGCCTTGCGAAGGAGACCACGAGATGACGATGATGCGAAAATGTCCGGTTTGGCGGTCCGCGCTGTTCGTGCCTGCGAATGTCGAGCGCTTCGTCGTCAAAGCCGTCGATCGAGGTGCCGATGCCCTGATCATCGATCTTGAGGATAGCATACCGCTCGCCCAGAAAGCCGCCGCTCGGGCGCTCGTTCCGGGAATCGTCAAGCGCTTTTGTGACACCGGTCGCGCCGACGTGATGGTGCGGATCAATCAGCCGCTTGAACTTGCGATCCCGGACATTGAGGCCGCCGTCATCCCGGGCGTGGATGCCATCAAGGTCACCAAGGTGGAAGGTCCCGAGCATCTTCGCCTGCTCGACGAGATGGTCACGAGACTTGAGCAAAGCCGCGGCCTGTCCGTGGGCAAGATCTGGTTCGTCGGACTGATCGAAGCGCCGGGCCCGCTTGCCAAGGCCCATGACATCGCCCGATCGACGCCGCGCCTGGCCGGCATATCGCTTGGCGCCGAAGACTATGCGACCGCAATCGGCGCCAGGCCGACCGAAGAGACGCTCTTGATGCCAAAGCAGCAGGTCGTGCAGGCAGCCCGCGCCGCAGGCATCATGCCGCTTGGTACCATCGGCTCGGTCGCGGATTTCGCCGACCTCGAAGGATATACCCGCATCGTGCGGCGCTCGGCGGATTTTGGCTTTGTCGGCTCGGCTTGCATTCATCCATCGCTGGTGCCCATCCTCAATGCCGGCTTCAGTCCTTCGGCCAAGGACGTCGCTGATGCCGAGCGTATCGTGGCGCTCGATCGGCAGGCGGCAGCCGAAGGGCGTGGCTCGTTCGCCATTGACGGCAAGATGATCGATATCCCGATCGTTCAGCGGGCCGAAGCCTTGCTCGAGCGCGCAAACGCGATTGCAGCGCGGAGCCGTCGGGGTCCCGGTTGAGGCGAGCGCCGGCGCGCGAAGCTGCCGCAGCATTAGGGGCAGGTCCTGGCGCCGGACACGGTGCTTGCCCCGGCGTGGAGACTCACCGTAACTGAGACCGACTGCATCTTGACTGGGGACTTTCCGATGAATCGGTCGAACGGGCTGCCAGACAATGGCTACGCATTGATTGTCGATGGCCAGGTGAAGACGGAGTTCACGACGAGGGAAGGCGCCGAAGCCGGCGCCCGGGACCTGAAACGACGGTTTCCGATATTGCAGATCCGGTTGTATGACGCCGAGGCGAAACAAGCTGAGGAATTAGCCTGACAAGCCGATTTTTGGGAGACGCCAGCCTGACGCCGGAGGATCCAGACACGGCGTCGGTTGCCTTCCGGATCAATTTGCAAGTGCAAGCCGCAGCCCTGAATAATCCCGGAGGAGGCGGCCTCGTTGGGTGCTGAGCTATTGCTCTCGAACATCATCCTGATCTGATGGGGCGTCCGCAGGCGCGGGACGGGCCCTCGTGAACCGCGCCGCTTCGCGTCACGGCCTGCCGGCTTCGATCCCTCGCGTATTCAGCGGAGACGATCGCGCGCGTACCGTATGACGCATCTGTTTGATAAAGATGGAGCAACCTTCTTCTTATTTCCATGCACCCTGTGTGAAACCACAGGTGCCGTTCGTTCTGAATCTTGGTGTCGTGAGCCTCCCTTCAAGAGGAGCTCATCATGTACGCCGTCGCCATCGATCGTTGCCAGGTTGGACAGCATCTTAACCTCTTGACCGAGATGTTTCGGCTGCGGCGACGTGTCTTCAAGGACCGGCTCGAGTGGAACGTCTCTGCCTGTGGAGACCTGGAGGTCGACATTTATGACGCCATCGCTCCAACCTACCTGATCGTTTGTTCGCAGCAGGATGCGGTGCTGGGTTGCGTCAGGCTCTTGCCAACGACCGGTCCCAACATGCTGGCGGACACGTTTCCTTCGCTGCTGGGAGGCCGCGACATCCCGAGAGATGAGACCATCCTTGAGAGTTCGCGGTTCTGCGTCGACACCAAGCGGGCAACCGAACTTGGTCAGAATGGCCTCAACCAGGCAACGCTGGTGCTGTTTGCTGCGATGCTCGAAGCCATGCACGCACGGCGTGCAAGATCGATCGTCACAGTGACCGATACTGTCATGGAGCGCATCTTGCGGAGAGCCGGCTGGCCGCTGGAACGATTGGCTCCGCCGCTACAGATTGGGCGGACAAGCGCGGTTGCAGGATTTCTTCACAGCTCGGATTCTGTGCTTGAAGCTATGCACCGCCACGCAAATTGCGAAGGACCCGTCCTCATCGCCCCAAATGCCGCGCGGCATGCTGCCTGAGCACATTGGCGTGTTGACGACCGGGATAATTCCATGCTGGCGGACCCTCGTCGCAGCTGCATCCTGCTGCTCAATCTGACACGCGGAAGTGACGCAGACGTCCCCAAGGTTCTCGTCACCGGTCGCGGCAGAAGCATGTCTCTGCTTGTTGGCTGCCGGCAGCTCTTCGATGTACGCCAGATGGCTATTGGCGAGTTCGAGGCTGCTTTGCTGCCGGATCAGATCACAGCGTCGATCGAGCTCCTCGACGCAGAGACATTTTCGGTCTGGGCGGATCCGCGCCTGGTAGATTACCTTTCAAGATGCAACATCGCCACGGTGTTCCTCGGCGGTTCCTATCTCGAGGAGGATGTTTTGATCGCGGCGCTGCAAGGAGTGGGACTCGGCTACGACGTTCGCATCCTCGCGGACCTCTCGATCGCGCGCATTGAACTTGACCGCGCGCTGGTGCTCGATCGGCTGCTGCAGCACGGTGTTGTCGCGACCACAATGCGGCAAGCCATACTGGAATGGGCGGTGTCGCTGGGTGATGCCGCGGCGATCCACAAGGCGCGCGAGTTGCTGTCATGAGAGATCCTCGGACATGGCGACCGCGTTGGGGAGGCCTTGTGGAAGGTTGAGCCACCGGATCCGCGTTTTGTTTCGACAAGGTCCGATGCGCGCATGAGCCTCAGCCGACCCGAGGCTGCCCGACGGTCCTATGCTTGAGGTCAGCGTTGCGACCAAGGGCCCGCCGTCCTGGCAGGCGAAGTCTTGTTGAGCCGGCCGCTTGCGGCCGGCGCTTTGTGTGCCCGCGGACGGCGGGGTGGACGGCGCTCCCGTATAGCCCCGAACCGGCGAACCGCAACCGCGCGGACGGCAACTCTCGCAGATGATCAAGATGCACCTCGCCGCGCGGTCCTCCGCTGCTGCTACGGCCGTTCCGGTGCGGTCCGCCTGTTCGTTCGGGGCTGTCCGGTCGCTCTTCGCCGCCCACCCCGCCTTCCGGGGGCGGGGTGAAGGAAGAGCGGACGGAGATCGTCATGTCGAAAAAGTTCTACAAGGGTCAGGCCGCCAGAACGCATCAGAGCATCTATGAGGAAATCACTTCAAAGGTCATCGCGGAGCTTGAGGCAGGCATCTTTCCCTGGGCCCGGCCTTGGGATGCAAGCCCCGCTAAGGGCGCCTTTGCACTGCCGAGGAATGCCGCAACCTGCAAGAGCTATTCAGGGATCAATATCCTGATCCTTTGGGGACGCCTCTGCGAATGCGGTTACAGCACACAGGGCTGGTTGACCTACCGGCAGGCGCAATCCCTTGGCGCCAACATACGCAAAGGCGAGCACGGGGTCACCGTCTGCTATGCCGACCGCTTCATTCCGAGGCGCAAGCCGGATGACGCAGAAAACGCCGCAGCTCCTGCAGGAGAGCACGACCGGGATGAGGCGTCCATCCCGTTTCTGCGCCGTTACGTCGTGTTCAATGTCGATCAGTGCGACGGCCTGCCGGAACATCTGATTGCGACAGCGCCGACCTTGCCGGAACGGCAGATCGTGCCGCAGGCCGAGCGTCTCGCGAATGAGACAGGAGCCGCCATCCACATCGGCGGCGCGCACGCGTTCTATGACCAGACTGCCGACAGTGTTCATATTCCCCCGCAACCGGCGTTCTTCGAGCAGATCAACTACTACCGGACCCTGTTTCATGAGCTCGGCCACTGGACCGGGCATGCAAGCCGGCTGAATCGTGACCAGTCAGGGGCGTTTCGTTCCAAGGCCTACGCCAACGAAGAACTCGTCGCCGAACTGACGGCGGCGTTTGTCTGCGCCTCGCTCGCAATCAAGCCGACGGTTCGCCATGCCGACTATCTCGGCTCATGGCTCGCCGTGTTGCGTGAGGACAGCCGCGCCATCTTCCGCGCCGCAAGCAAGGCCTCCAGGGCCGCCGACTTCCTGCTCGCATTCGGCGCCACGGCAGAAGACGCGCAAGCGGACACGGCAAACACGCAGTGACGCAGCTTTGGCGACAGCCCGCGCGCGCCGTCGTCTGTGTCGAGCACATTTGGCAAATCCTTGCATCGTCACTGGCCAGTCCATCGCTTCACCAGAAGCCTCTCGCAACCGGGCTCGGCGATGCGGCGTTTAAGCTTCTTGGGGCCCGCTTCCTGAAGAGACGACACCCATGGAACGTCGTCACATCGCGCTCAGCGATCCTTCCACCACCAAGGCCGATGTTCACAGCAAGAAGGCGCCCGATGTATCGGATGTTCTGCCGGCGATCCGTTCGCGCGGCATGCCGCAGCCTCTGCTCGTACCGCCGCTTGGCTCAGCTTTCGAGATTGTCGCCTGACGGCGGCGTTACTTTGCCGTGAGCATGCTCGCCGAGGAGCGGGGATGCCACCCGAAGAGGTGCTGTTGCCTGCGCCATCGAGGACGGCTCGGACGCCGGCGCCGCCGAAGCCTGACCGGCGCGGGCAGGGAGCCGGTAGACGGGCGCGTCCCGCTCTACATGAGCTTCCCGATCAGTCGGTATGACGCCAGCAGGACCTGTCGATCGCAGCATCGTCAGCGGAAATTAACGCCTTGTTTACTTGAGCTTGGCGAAAGCGATTCGGGCGCGCAGGCAACTCTCGCGCCCGTGCCCGAGTCGCGCCGGAGTCAATCGCTGCAGGCAAGATTTGATCGATCGGGATCGGCGCGACTCACCCTATAGCTCGAAGCCATGAACATGCACGGCATCATGGAGCCAGCGATGGAAGGCCAGTTCAGAACCGCTGTCGATCCGTTCGCGGCAAAGCTGAAGGAAGCCTGCCTTGCCCACGGTCTTGTCTGTCTCGCGGCCCTGATGTCGACCGCCGTGCTGTTGTCGCGGGCGCTTTTGGTGCTGAAGGGAATGAGCTGACTCGTGGTGCAGCGGCGCTGGGCGTATTGTCGTTTCAACTAAAAGGCCGGACCACGCACGCATGATCCTGCCCGCGCGATCCGGCCCTCGTCGATCGTCTCATGTCAATGTCGTAATTCGTGAAGAGCCGACCGCAAAGCGAGGTGCTGCAGCATTGCCCGATTGCGAGTCGTCCTTGCAGAGACCTTCTTGGCCACGTGCCCCTCTTCTGGGACGTGAAGGCCGTTGCAGCACGCGCCGCCCAGACTGGCATTGGTTACACGTGGTGTCCGATCAGGCTGGATACAGCCTTGTTGTCCCGGCGGCGGGGGCCGTTCTCTTGCCCCAATTGGCCGAAACGATCTCGCTCGAGGCGAAAGTAATGGGGCCGCCTTTGAAGAGTTCACCAGACCGCCAGCCGAACCGGCAAGTCCGCTACGGGGCCGCATCGTGCGATCTCTCAGGCTACGATGCCTCCGACTGGGCGTGGGAGTTCTTGCGGCGGAACGCGGACTATGTCGCCGACTGGCGCCGATCCGTTCCACGGCGGCTGCCTTGCATTATCTTGAATGACGGCACGCGGTTGTTGCGGCTGCCGCGGCGCTTTCCGCGCGCCGAGAAGTGGGGCCTCGCCGCCTTCGCCGATCCCGCGCTCTGTGCGCGGCGGGCGCCGGTGTTCTGGCATGCGGGCGCATTCAAGCGCCTGGTCCGGCTGCGCGCGCGCCTGCCTGTTGAAGGCGCCGCGCCGCCGTACCGACTCTCCGACTTCGACGCCGAGCGCCGGGCGATCATCGATGCTGGGCGGGCGCCCTTTGTGCTCATGAAGGGAAGGGGTGGCCACGTCGCCCTCAAGATCGACGGCTTGTCGGTCTTGAGCAGGCCGTTTGCACCCGTATTCGAGCTCGAAGGCCTGGACGACCTTGCCGGCCAAAGCGATCTCCTCAGGCAGCTGCAGCGCTTCAGGGAGCACGAGGCCACAGGCTCGCACCGGTCGCCGTTCGCGAGCGACGAGCGGCTGCGCCACGCACTGATTGCGCTCGACGAAAGCCTCGATGGCAAGACCTACCGGCAGGTCGCGATCACAATCTTTGGAGCGAAGATGGTCGCCGAGGAATGGCTCGGAGCGAGCCAGTTCCTGAAGGACCGCACCAGACGGCTCGTTGCCAAGGGCAAAGAGCTGATGGATGGCGGGTATCGCGATTTTCTCGGCTGAGATTCTCACCAGCTTGCGCCTGCTTGATGAGCCTTGCCGTCCGGGGATGGCAAAACAGTCTCGCTTGTCTTCGCCACTTCGATTTCCGCGCGCGATCTGACGACGCTTCCTCTTGCGCTTCGCTGATTGGCCGTTGCGCACATGGAGATCATTCGGACATGACAAAAATGGAAGACAAGCAGCCGGACAAGCCCTTCCTTAATACCGTGGAAGCGGCCGCCTGGCTGAGGCTGACCAAGAATACGCTTGAAAAAATGCGCGTGCACGGCCGAGGGCCAGCCTATCGCAAGCACGGCCGCTACGTCCGCTACCACATCG
>NZ_JAQOSR010000052.1:0-48666 GCF_046718885.1 Bradyrhizobium sp. UFLA01-814
GATGAGCAGGAGCCGCTTCCTCTTCGCCCGTCCTATGTGCATAATTCAGCTTCACCGTCAGTGAGCTCCCCATGTCCCTGCAAGCCTATTTCGCCTTCGTCGCCGCCTGCATCGCGCTGGCGCTGCTGCCCGGTCCGATCGTCACGATGGTGATCGCCAACGGGCTGCGCTACGGCACGCGCGCCGCGCTCACCAACGTGCTGGGCGCGCAGGTCGGACTTGCGATCGTGATCGGCACCGTCGCGGTCGGGCTGACGTCGCTGATGGCGACGATGGGCTACTGGTTCGACTGGGTGCGCTTTGCCGGTGCCGCCTATCTGGTCTGGCTCGGCTTCAAGCTGATCCGCTCGCCGGTCGAGGGCGTCAGCACCGACGACACGCCGCCGCCGCCGCGCGGCGGCTTCTTCCTGCAGGGCTTTCTGGTGCTGCTCTCGAATCCGAAGGTGCTGGTGTTCTTCGGCGCCTTCATCCCGCAGTTCATGGATATGGACAAGCCGCACGTCCCGCAGGTGGCGCTGCTCGGCCTTACCTTCATGGCGACCGCCGTGCTGACCGATGCCGCCTACGCCTTAGCGGCCGGCCGGGCCCGCAAGTTCTTCTCCAGGGAGCGGACCAAGTTGATGTCGCGCATATCAGGCGGCTTCATGATCGGCGGCGGCATCTGGCTGGCGCTGACCCGGGCGCGCTGAAGCCGCCGGGCGATAGGCTCAGAATCGTCGCCGACAAGGCCACGATTCCCGGCGTCGGCAAACTTCGCAGACGTTTGCTCTAGCCCGGAGGCCGTCGGCCATGCTTTGATCCGCGACGGAAGCTACCCCATCGTCTGGGAGCAGGCCTTGACTACCGTGAATCGGCGCCTGGCAGCGGTTCTGGCGGCGGATATCGCCGGCTACAGCCGGCTGATGGGAATCGACGAGGAAGGCACCTTGGCCAGGCTGAAATCGGTCAGGAGATTGTTGCTGGATCCGACGCTGGCTGCGCATCGCGGCCGCGTCGTCAAAACGACCGGCGACGGAATACTCGTTGAATTCGTTAGCGCCGTCGATGCGGTGCGCAGTGCGGTCGAAGTGCAGCGCCGAATGGCCGATCAGAATACTGCCGTGCCGCTGGAACAGCGTCTCGAATTCCGAATCGGAATCCACGTCGGCGACATCATTTTTGATGACAACGATATCTTTGGCGACGGCGTCAACATCGCAGCGCGGCTGGAGGGGATTGCCGAACCGGGTGGCGTTTGCATTTCCGACGACGTGCAACGGCAAGTTCGCGGCAAGGTCGATGCGACCTTCGAGGACATGGGGTCGCAGGTCTTGAAGAATATTGCTGAGCCAATTCGGACATGGAGGCTTCTCATCGGCGGCGCCTCGCCAGCGGCAGCGGCTAAGGTCGTGAACCATGCCTTCACCGCTCCGGCCTCCCCGCCCGCGCTTGCCGAGAAGGCCTCCATCGCGGTGCTGCCGTTCCAGAATATGAGCGGCGATCCGGAGCAGGAATACTTTGCCGACGGCGTCGTCGAGGACATCATCACGGCGCTATCGCGCTTCAGATCGTTGTTCGTGATCGCGCGCAATTCAAGCTTCACCTACAAGGGAAAGCCCGTCGACATCAAGCAGGTCGGGCGCGAACTCGGTGTGCGATACGTGCTCGAAGGTTCGGTGCGTAAGTCGAGCGGCCGCGTTCGGATCACCGCGCAACTGATCGAGGCCGGCAGCGGTGCGCATCTCTGGGCAGACAGGTTCGACGGTGAGCTGAAGGACGTGTTCGACCTGCAGGACCAGGTCACCGCAAATGTTGTCAGCGTTATAGCGCCAAAAATCCAGCAGAGCGAGATCGAACGAACCCGAACCAAGCCGACTGACCGTCTCGACAGCTACGATCTCTTTCTGAGGGGCATTGCGGCCTATGCAGACCGCTCCAAGTGGGGCGACGCCGAACTGGGCGAGTGGTTCAACAAGGCCTGCGCGCTTGATCCCAGCTATGCGGCCGCTCAGATCATGCTGGCCTATTCGTCACTGCTGAAGCAGACCACGCGCGGCACACCCCCCGGCGCGGAGGAGTTGGCAGAGGCGCTGCGGATCGCCGAACTCGCCTGCGCGCTGGCCAGCGACGATCCGTTCGTGCTGACGCGTGCGGCTCACATGTTTGCTTATCTCGGCCACGACTACGATCGCGCTGAGACGATGATCGAAGAGGCGATCTCGCTCAATTCGAACGATGCTGCGGCGTGGGGATATCGCGGCTGGATTTCGCTCATGTGCGTCCAGCCGGCACGCGCGATCGAGAGTTTTGAGCGTAGGCTGCAGCTCAGCCCGATCGATCCCGGGCGGGCGTCGATGTGGAACGGAATCAGCTTCGCGCATTTCATGCTCGGTCAGTATGAGCAGGGCCGCGCGGCCGCCGCCAAGGCGCTGGTGATCGGCGAAGACGCGCACACGCTCAGCGCGTTGATCATGAACGAAGTCGGCTCGGGGCGCCTCGACGAGGCGCGCGTCGTCGCCGGCCGCCTGCTCAAACTGCGGCCCGATTTCCGCGCTTCCTACGCGCGGCAGAATTTTCCGACCAGGAGCGTCGAATGGGGCGACCGCATGGTCGCCGTACTGTGTGAGGCCGGCATTCCGGCGTAGGAATTCCTGGATCTATGCATTCCAGACGCGACGTTGCCTCAAGGCCGCGAATGGGCGCT
This sequence comes from Bradyrhizobium sp. UFLA01-814, assembly GCF_046718885.1. NCBI lineage: Bacteria > Pseudomonadati > Pseudomonadota > Alphaproteobacteria > Hyphomicrobiales > Nitrobacteraceae > Bradyrhizobium > Bradyrhizobium sp. UFLA01-814. The sequence continues at coordinate 2,684 of NZ_JAQOSR010000052.1, forward strand.
TGATCCTACGCCACGATCCGCTCGACGACGTCGCGCACCAGGCCCGTCAGCAGCTCGAGCTTGTATCCGGTCATCGGCAGCGGCCTGGCTCCCGAGGTCGCCAGTTCGGCGGCCTGCGCGATGGTCGCCGCGTTAATCTGCTTGCCCTGCAGCGCCGCTGCGGACGCGATAAGCCGCAGCGGGACCGGAGCGATGCCGCCGGCGGTGATGTGGACCTGCTGGAACGCGCCGCCTGAGATCACCGCCCGCACGCAGATCTCGACCAGCGGCCATTCCGCGTGCGTCCGGCTGATGGCGCGCTTGTACAGCGCGCTCTCGCCGGCCAGCGGGACGGGAAGCTCGATCCGCTCGATCCGTTCACCCGGTGCGAGCAGATTGTCCGCCGCGCCGTTGCTGCCGTCGCCGAGCAGGTCGGAGATCGACAAGCCGCTGCGCCGGTCGGTGGCGACCTTCGCATCATAGGCGAGCAGCGCCATCGCCATCGTCGACGGATGCGGCGCGACGCATGGGCCGAGATCGAATGCGACGTGATAGAGGTGATTGCCGGATCGCGCCGGACAGTCGGCGCCGCCCTTCTTGAGACAGGCGATCTGCGGATTGCGGAAATACCAGCAGCGCGAGCGCTGGGCGAGGTTGCCGCCGAGCGTCGCCATGTGCCGGATCTGCGGCGTGGCGAGGCCCTGCGCGGCGGCGGCGATGCCGGGGTAAGCCTCGGCGAGCCGCGGATCGGATGCGATCGCCGCGATCGTGGTCAGGGCGCCGATGCGGGCCGAGCCGTCCGCATTCCACGTAACACCGATCGTGTCGGGACTGGCGGCGAGATCGATGATCGCGCCGCACGACAGGCCGCTGCGGCGACGCTCCGACAGATCGGTGCCGGCGGCGCGGAATTCGGGCGCGGAGATGACGTCTGCAGTTGCGACACTCATGCGGCATCCCTCCCTTTCAGCGCGGCGACGATGCGATCGGGCCTGATCGGAATCTCGGTGAGGCGGACGCCGATCGCGTTGTGGATCGCGTTGGCGACAGCGGCCGAGGTCGGCACCGTCGACGCCTCGCCGATGCCGACGCTGTTGCCGAGCACATGGTCGAAGCCGGCTTCGTCGAAATGGACATCGATCTCCGGCGTGTCGGCGATCCCCGGGATGCGATAGTCCTCCATTCCCGCGGTCAGGACGTCGCCGCTGCTCGGATCAAGCTCGCGCGCCTCGTAGAGCGCGTAGCCGAGGCCCTGGATCACCGCGCCGCAGGCCTGGCTGCGCGCCAGCGCGGGCGCTGCGATCTTGCCGACCGCGATGCCGGTATGCACGTTGAGCACGCGGACATGGCCGAGCCAGGTGTCGACCTCCACCTCGATGACCTGCACCGAACTCGGCACGCCGGCGCCGACCGCGATGTTCGAGAAGCGGCGCATCATCCAGCCGAACACCATGCCCATCAGGCCGACTTCGCGCAGCGGCGAGCGGATGCCAGGCGCGGTGTTCTTGCCGTCCTCGCCGCGCGTCTCCACCACAGCGATGTCGGGCGAGCGTGCGATCAGCTCGCGCCAGGGCGCGTTCGAGCCGGGCGCCGGCTTTCGCGTGGCCTGTTCGAGCATCGCGGCCTTCAGCTTCCGCACTGCCTGCAGCGTCGGCGGCATCACCGAGGCGGTGACGCGGCTGCCGCCGGAGCCGGGGCCTTCGGGCAGCGACGAATCGCCGATCCGCACATCGATCTCGCCGGGTTCGAGATCGAACTCGCGCGCGATCGCGTCGGCAAGCACGCTGCGGGTGCCGGTGCCGATGTCCTGCGTCGCTGTGCTGGCGATGATGCGGCCGCCCTTGACCGCGACCTCGACCTTCACCTTGGGCTGCCAGAGATAGAGCCAGTAGCCGGTCGCGACCCCGATGCCGCGGCGATAGCGCCCGTTCTGCGCCGGTTTGCGGTTGCGCCAGATCTCGAGCCCGGATGCCCAATCGTAGAGTCGCTGCCGGTTGGGATCGGGATCCCACTTCTTGCGCAAGGCGATCGGATCGACGTTGAGCCGCAGCGCGGCCTCGTCGATCGATTGCTCCACGGCGAATGCCATCGGCGGACCGCCGGGGCCGCGGAAGGCGGCGCCGGGCGGCAGATTGCTGATGACGTCGAAATCCGAAAGATCCTTCGCCTCGGCCGGATAGATCAGCCGCGCCAGGCCCGCGATGGTCGAGTTGGTCGCGGCCCCGGTATCGGCATGCGCGGTGACCGAGAGCGCCTTCAGGCTGCCCTGGTCGGAGGGCAGCAGCGCGACCTTCAACTCCGCAGCCGGCCGATAGCCGGCGACCGAGAGTTCTTCCTGGCGATCATAGGCGACCCGCACCGGCGCTTTCGCCGCGCGGGCGAGCTCGATCGCGGCGATCGCCTCGGTGCCGAGGCTCGCCTTCGACCCGAAGCCGCCGCCGACGTGGTCGGCGATCACGCGGACCTTGTCGTGATCGAGCTTGTAGCGCTTGGCGATCTGCTCCTTCAGGTGAAACACCTGCTGGGTCGAGGCGTGCAGGGTCAGCCGGTCGCCGTCGAAGCGCGCCACTGCGGCGTGGGGCTCGAGACAAGCATGCTGCTGCGTGGCGGTGCGGAAGGTGGCTTCGACGAGTAGCTTGTTGCTGGCCTGGCGCGCCTCGTCCACCCAGTTGCGGGCCTTCTTGGCGCGGGTCGAGAACACCGCGGTCGGCCCGCGGATGTTCTGCTTCCAGGGCGCCGGCCCGCCGGCCGCTTCCGAGACGTTGCCGGCCCGCTTGCGGCTCGCCTTGTCGAACACCACGGGCGCATCATCCTTGCGTCCGGCGTCGAGCCCGACCACGGCGGGCAGGCGCTCGCTGGTCAGCTTGATCGCGGCCAGCGCGGCCAGCGCCGTCTTGCGGTCCGGAGCTGCAACCGCCGCAATCGGCTCGCCGACATAGCGCACGACACGGTCGTCGCCGAGCAGCGACACCGCACTAACGCCGGGGACCGCGCGCGCCGGCGCGAGATCGAGCGTGGTGATCCGCGCATGCGCCTCGCGCGAGCGCAGGATCAGGCCTTCGAGCTGGCCGTCATGATGGATGTCGACGGTGTATTTCGCCGCGCCCGTCACCTTGTCGCGCGCCTCGATGCGGGGCGCCGTGACATGATCGCCGTCGAAGCGGCCGGCGCAGGCGTCCGCCACCGCACGGAAAATCCCGTCATAGGCGCCGCAGCGGCAGAGATGGCCCGACAGCGCCGCGCCGATCTCCTCGCGCGACGGCACCGCCGTTCCCCTGGTGGCGCGCCAGCGGTCGCAGAATGCGGTCGCTTCCACGATGAAGCCGGGGGTGCAGAAGCCGCATTGCAACGCGTCATGCGCCATGAACGCCTTCTGCACCGGATGCAGCCCGGACGCGGCGATGGCTTCCACCGTTGTCACCGATTTGCCGGCGGCGGCGTGCGCCGGCATCAGGCAGCTTGCGACCGGCGCGCCGTCGACCAGCACGGTGCAGGCGCCGCAAACGCCGGCGCCGCAGACGAGCTTGGTGCCGGTGAGCTTGAGCTGGTCGCGCACGATGTCGATCAAGAGCGCATCGGGATCATCGGGCAGGGATTCGACGCGGCCATTAACGGTCGTCGTGCTCATGGATGTCCTCCGCTTGTCCTGCGTGTCGGCCTTTTGGGGATTGCCGCCTTCTTGACGGGCGGCTTCTGCGATTTCGGCATGGGTTTCGGTAGCGCGCCGGCGCAGAGCGTCCGCACCATGATCGCCATGTCCTTCAAAAACGCATCCGACGGCTGCATCGCCGGATATTGCGACTTCGCTGCGTACATCGCCATTTCGACTAGCCGCGCGAATTCGGCCGGCGAGAGGTCTTGCGGCAGCGCGAGCTGTTGCTTGCGCACGATCCGCGTGATCGTCGCGACCATGCGCTCCGCATAGCGCGCGGCGTAGGTCTGGTAGAGGTCGCGCGCGTGCACGAGGTGCTCGGAATACAATTCCTCGAGATGCGGCGAGCCGTCCAGCGAGCCGATCATGGTCGACATCCGCGCGGTCATGCCCGCGGCGAGGATGTCGCCGAGATCGCCGCCCGCGGTCTCCGCCGCGGCAACGGCGGTCTCCTCGGCCGCGATCGCGGATTCATGCACGCGCTCGATCACGGCGCGGAACAGCGCTTCCTTGGATTCGAAATGGTGATAGAGCGCCTGCCGCGTCAGGCCGGCCGCCTCGGCGACCTGCTCGATCGAGGAGCGGCGAAAGCCGTGCCGGCGGAACACCAGCATGGTGGCATCGAGAATGCGGGTTTTCGGTCCCATTTGACGATTTTGACAAATATAGAAAAACTGTCAAATCGCGATTTGGTGAGGAGGCGGTGCTGGGGCTTGATCACCATTGCGCGAGGTCGCCGCGCGGCCCGCGCCGGTGTGAACCGCCTTCCGAATGGTCGCGTCGAAGAAACGTGGAGCTCCAAAGATGACCTTCTCGTCCGGAGCTTGCGAGGATACGCACATGACCCAGGTCACGACTCAGGTCTTTTTCCATTGCTCGACCACGCACGGGGTACTGATGGATCGCCGCGGCACCTCGGTGACCAGCCTCTCGGAGGCCTGCGAGGCGGCGACGTGCATGATGCGATCGCTGGTCGCAACGGTCAGCCTGGAAGACTGGCGCGACTGGGTCGTGCATGTCAGCGACGAGTCCGGCGACGAGATCGTGATCCTGTCCTTCGCATCCGTGCTCGGGAAGCCGCACTGAGAGGGCGCCATGCTGTCACCGCACGCATCATTGCTCCCTCTGCGCGACGGCTGGAACGCGATCACGACAGGCTTGCTGAATCTGATCGCGCGAATTCGCGATCCCTACCGGCCCGAGCTGCACTACATGCGCGGACCGGGCCCCAAATGGCATGCCAAGCATGCCGTGCGAGCCGCGGCGCCCGGTTGAACGCGGCCCTGTTCAGCTCTCGCTTTTCGCAGGGCGATGCATCTCGCGCCGCCACGCCGCCGGGCTGACGCCGACCACGGCGGAAAACACCCGCGTGAAGTGGCTTTGATTGGCGAAGCCGGCCGAAATCGCGATCTCGGACAGCGACAGGTCGCGCGCCGCCATCAGCTGCTTGGCCACCTTCAGGCGCTGCTGAAGCAGCCATTGGTGCGGCGGCAGGCCGGTGGAGATGCGGAAGGCGCGCGAAAAATGGCCGACCGACAGATCGAGCTCGGCCGCGATCTGCTTCAGCGAAATCTTCCCGCTGAGGTCGGACTCGAGCTTTTCGCAGGCGCGGTTGATCTGCCAGGCGGCGAGGCCGCCGCGGGTCGGTCCGGTCGGGTGTTGTATTACGCCATAGGTGCGGGTGACGTGTGCGGTCAGCGCCAGCATCATGTGATCGATGAACAGCTGGTTGGTCTCGTCCGGCCGGCGCAATCCCTCGCGCAGCAGCGCCCCGACATGGCGAATGACGCCGTCGTCGTGACCGTTGCCGATTTCGCAGGCCAGTTCGCCGATGCGCGGCGAGCCGGTCTGTTCGGCGAAATCAGTGAGCGCCGAGCGCGGCAGATAGAAGAACAGCGAGTGGAACGGCTTGTCGATCACGTAGCGCGGATCGCGTTTGAGATCGTAGAGATAGGTCGCGCCCGCCGGGATATCCCGCTTCATGAGGCACTTGCCGCCCTCCCACAATTCGCAGTCCGGATAATCGTGCAGCTTCAGGCTGACGAGAAAGGCATCCTCGGCGGTGAGCGATCCGGACAGCCCGGGCACCGGGTTGTCGTCCCGGGTTTCGGTGACCGCGAGTTCGGCGCTGCGCAGCGTGCGCGTGATCAGCGCCGGCGGCGTATCCTTCAGGCGCAGGAATTGCCCGAGCCGCTGCCCGTAGGCGCCCGCCTGTGTCATGTGCGTTGAGTCCATCATTGATGTGCAGCCGGGCAGGGACCTGTCAGTCATCTTGCGAAGCCGTCACTCATTATCCGGGATTGCTACGGCGCAGTCCAGTTTGCTCACGCAATCATGAACGACCTGCCGGCCGATCACGGCCCAGCGATTCCAGAACGATTTCAATTGCCTTGGTTCGATCGGGCGTACCCGACGCAGAAATGTCGCAGCGCTGCGCTTGGCGCAGAATTGGGCAAAGCATGGCCGTTTCAGGAAAGACAGCTGAACTGCACGGCGCTTAGGTCCGGCGGGCAGTTCCGCGCCTCACCGATCCCACAGACCGGCCCGTAAGGAGGGAGCGCATGAGCCTTCAAACGCGAGCACAGGTGATGAGTAAGCCGATCCTGCACGATCCTTTGCGGGATTCGTCCGGCGCATCCGATGCGCGGCCGGCCGAGGCGTCGGCCGGCCCGCGCTGCCCGGCCGGCCAGGAGATGGCCCGCGTGCTCAAGACGCAGCCGCTTCGCATGGCGGCCGACCCCTCGAGCGGCGCGATCGCCTATTGGAAGCATGACGCCCTGCACGACGTGGTCAGGCCGATGGTCGACCATGTCGTCATGAGCTATCCCGCCGGCTCGCAGCGGCCGGAGCGGCGCACCGGCAGGGTGGCTTCGATAGGAACGGCGCGGTCCGGGGTCGTGACGATCATTCCTGCCGGCTCGAGCTCGCGCTGGGATATTCACCAGTCGGTGCATGTCGTTCAGCTCTACCTTCCGCATGCGACGCTGGCGCGCGTCGCCGGCGAGGCCGACACCGCCGCTCCCGGCGATCTGCTGGAGCGCACCGGGCACCCCGATCCGATTACATCGCGGTTGCTGCTGAGCGCCGCTGATGCGCTCGAGGGCAGCGCGGCGCTGGATGCGCTGTTCCGGCAGCAACTGACGGATCTCTTGGCCACGCGCCTGCTGTCGGCGCATGCCGGCGTGCCTGCCACGGTTCAGGCGACCGTGGGCGGTCTGGCGCCGACAGCGCTGCGCCGCGCCATTGAGCGATTGCGCTCGGACAGTGATGCGGACGTCTCGCTCGCGGCGCTGGCGGCGGAGGCCGGCCTGTCGCGCTTTCACTTCTGCCGCGCCTTCAAGGAAAGCACCGGGCTCTCGCCGCATGCCTGGCTGCGCCAGCACCGGCTCGAGCAGGCCATGAACATGCTGCGCGACACCGGCGCTTCCGTGGTCTCGATCGCGGCGGCGCTCGGCTACAGTTCGCAGACCGCGTTCGCGGCCGCGTTCAGGAAGCTGACCGGCGAAACCCCGAGCGATTGGCGGCGGCGCCTGCGGTAGAAGCGTTTTCGAGCGCAGAACCGAAAATGCTCCAGCCGCAATCGCTCTTCAGGTCGGGCAATCGCTCTGGGGCACTCATCCGGCCAATTCGCTAGATCACCGTGGCGCCCATGCCAACAACGGAGACAAGCGATGGCCTGGAAGGATTTCGGTAGCTCCCTTGCAGTCACGCGACGACGCCGGGTCCTCGCGACTGCACTGATGTACGGACTTACGCTCACCGTCCGCTTCACGTCGGCAACAGGTGAGGATGCCGATCCGCCGGCGCAGGCCGTTCAGGGCGCCGATGCCATGACGTCGGTGACGATCAGCGACGCCGCCCAAGCGCTGTACCGCGACTGGCTCCCGGGGGCCGCGCTGCCGATCGGCCTCCAGCATGGACCGCTCTCGGGCGCGAGAGGCTGCCGCGCAGCGTGCATGCCTGCGGCGCGCACGCCGTTCCTGTCGAGCTGCGCCCGGCAATAGGCGCTCGCCCTTTCACCTCTTCGCGTCGCCGATCGCGACAGGCTTCGCCGCACGCGGCGGCAACGCGCGGACATCAGAGACTGTCAACCCAGAGGAGTCATAACATGCGAATTGTCATCATTGGCGCCGGCTTTGCCGGCATGTACGCCGCGCTCTCCGCAGCCCGCCTGCGCGACATCAAGGGCGTCTCGCCCGAGGAACTCGAGATCGCGCTGGTCGCGCCGGAGCCGACCCTTGTGGTGCGCCCGCGGCTCTACGAGCCGAAGCCGGAGACGCTGACCGCGCCCCTGCTCGACGTCTTCAACGCGATCGATGTCGTCTATGTGCAGGGCAGCGCCGAAGCCATCGACACCAGGGCCCGCACCGTGCGGATCGTCACCGCCAAGGACGCGCGCAAGACGCTACCCTATGATCGCCTTGTGGTGGCGACCGGCAGCCGGCTGTTCCGTCCGAACGTGCCTGGCCTCGCCGAGCATGGCTTCAGCGTCGACAACCTTGCGGACGCGATCGCGCTCGACCGCCATCTGCATGGCCTCGCCAGGCAGTCGGCATCAGTGGCGCGCGACACTGTCGTTGTTGCCGGCGGCGGCTTCACCGGCATCGAGGCCGCGACCGAGATGCCGGCGCGGCTGCGCGAGATCCTCGGCAAGGACGCCAGGCCGCGCGTCGTCATCGTCGATCGCAATGCCGCGATCGCGCCGGACATGGGCGAAGGCCCGCGTCCGATCATCGAGGACGCGATGCGCAAGCTCGGCGTCGAGGGCCGCTTCGGCGCCGGCGTCGCCGAGGTCAGCAAGTCCGGCGTCACGCTGTCCAGCGGCGAGCATATCGAGGCTGCGACCGTGGTCTGGGCGGCGGGCATTCGCGCCGCGCCGCTGACCACGCAGATCCCGGCGGAACGCGACAATTTCGGCCGGCTGCTGGTCGATCGCGATCTGCGCGTGCCGTCGGTGGCGGGTGTGTTCGCCACCGGCGATGCGGCGCGCGCCGCATGCGACGATGTCGGCAATTACGCGCTGATGTCGTGCCAGCACGCGACGCGGATGGGCGCGTTTGCCGGCAACAACGCCGCGGCCGAGCTGCTTGGCGTCCCGACCAAGCCGTATCACCAGAAGGCCTATGTCACCTGCCTCGACCTCGGCGAGGTCGGTGCGCTGTTTACCCGCGGCTGGGAGCGCAAGGTCGAGATGGTCGGCGACGTGGCCAAGAAGACCAAGCGGGAGATCAACACCGTCTGGATCTATCCGCCGCGCGCCGAACGTGCCGCGGCGCTCGCATCCGCCGATCCGGAGCACGTCACCGAAGTCTGACGCTGAGCTAGGCGAGAGTACCGCAACTGCGATCATCGCTTCCGCGCACGGCATCGTTCGATCGCTGTGCGCGGAACTGACTCGAAGTATCGCGGAGCGAAACGCAATTTAGAATCGTCCTTAGAAGCGCTCGAAAAATCTGAGGCGCATTGACGCAGTTTCGCTGCGTTCGCGTTGCGAGCTCGCAACACCATCGGCGATAAGCCCGACACTGGACGTGTTCTAATCACCGATCAGCTGCATACGTCTTTCATCGTGTTAGTGACGGCGAAGATGAAGGCGATGTGAGTTGACGGGGGTCGGATGTTTCGTCGCACTGCGCTGGCGGCCGGGTACGTGGCCGGCAGCGGTTTGTTCGTGCTGAGTGTGGTGATGCCGCGTGAAAGCGTTGCGCAATCGGCGCTGCCGCCGGTGACGGTCGAAGCGCCGAAACATCAGCAGCAGGCGCGGCGAACGCAGCCGGCGCGACGCGCGGCGCGTCCTGCGCGCACGACGCCGCGATCGATCGCGAACCGGGCGCCCGCGCAAGCGCAGAACGTTCCAGCACCGGGGTCGGGTGGCGGCGGAGAGCGCGGCAACGGGCCGGTCACCGGCTATCTCGCCAGCCAGAGCGTCACCGCAACCAAGACCGACACCCCGGTGCTCACGACGCCGCAGTCGATCTCGATCGTCACCCAGGATCAGATCCAGGCACAGGGTGCGCAGAACATCACCGAAGCGCTGCGCTACACGCCCGGCGTGACGATCGAAAGTTTTGGCGCCAACGCGTTCTTCGACGAGTTCAAGCTGCGGGGCTTCACCGCGCCGCGTTATCTCGACGGGCTGCGGCTGCCGACCGACACCACGACCTTCGCGGTCCCGCGCATCGAGACCTACGGTCTCGAGCGCATCGAGGTCCTGAAGGGGCCGTCATCCGGCCTGTATGGACAATCCGATCCGGGCGGCCTGTTGAACCTGGTCAGCAAGCGGCCCACCGAGACGCCGCACTACGAGATCGAGGGGTCGTTCGGCTCATTCGATCGCTTCCAGGGCGCCTTCGATATCGGCGGTCCCGCCGACAAGGACGGCCGGTTCCTTTACCGCATCGTCGGCCTTGGCCGCGACAGCAACAGCCAGACCGACTTCGTTCAGGACAACAAGCTGTTCATCGCGCCGAGCTTCACCTGGCGCCCGACCTACGACACCAGCTTCACCGTGCTCTCGCAGTACCAGAAGGTCGACAACAAGGGTTACCAGCAATACGTCCCGGGACAGGTGTCCTTCCTGCCAAACCCCAACGGACATATTCCCTACAGTCGTTACCTCGGCGAGCCCGGGCTGGACGGCTATCATCTCGAGCAGTTCGCGGTCGGCTACGCGTTCGAGCATCGCTTCGACAACATCTTCCAGTTCCGGCAAAACCTCCGCTACACCCAGGTCAGCAACGACCTCGCATCGGTGCGGACCGAGGGTATGGTGACGGATCGTCTGGTCGCGCGCACTTACAACTACGTCAAGGCCAATGCCGCCAATGTCGCGCTCGACAATCAGCTGCAGGCGGATTTCGCGACCGGGCCGCTGGTCCACAAGGTGCTGGCCGGCGTCGACTACTTCGATCTGTGGGCGAACACGGATTATCGCACGACGCCGATCGCGCCGATCGATGCCTATAGTCCGGTCTACGGCACCGCCGTTCCGTCAGCCAGCTCGCTGGCGCCGTTCATTCTGCGCGACGACAGGCAGTCGCAGCTCGGCGCCTATCTGCAGGATCAGATCAAGCTCGATCGCTGGACGCTGACCATGAGCGGTCGCCAGGACTGGGTCAGCTCCGGCTTCACCAGCATGGCGTTCTATCCGCCGGCCGGCCATTATTCGCGCGACGACTCGGCGCAAACCGGGCGCATCGGCCTGAGCTACCTGTTCGATATCGGCCTGGCGCCCTATGTCAGCTACGCGACCTCGTTCACGCCGAACCTCGGCGCCGACAGCGCCGGCCGGTCGTTCAGGCCGACGACGGGCGAGGGCGCGGAGGTCGGCGTCAAGTTCAAGCCAAACGGCTCGAACTTCATGGTGACGGCGGCGGCGTTCGATATCCGTCAGCAGGACGTGCTGACCGCCGATCCCATCAATCCGCTCTTCAACGTGCAGACCGATGCCGTGCGCGTCCGCGGCCTCGAGCTCGAGCTGAAGGGCAATCTGACGCGCGAGTTCGAGATCACGGCGGGATACACCCACCTCGATCCGCGGGTGACGACGAGCATCGCCGGCTATGCCGGCAAGTACATGATGAACACGGCGCAGGACCAGGGCGCGGTCTGGGGCAAGTATACCTGGTATGACGGCGCGCTCGCGGGCCTTGGGCTCGGCCTCGGCGTGCGCTATGTCGGCGACACCTACGGCGACAACTTCAATACCTTTGTCATTCCCTCCTATGCCTTGCTCGATGCGTCGGTCAGCTACGACTTCGCCTATCTGCGGCCGGACCTGAAGGGATGGAAGGCACAGGTCAACGTGACCAATCTGACCGACCACTTCTACGTTGCATCCTGCCTGACCGGGCTTCCCTATTGCGGCCTCGGCAATGGCCGCACGGTGCTGGGCACGATGAAGTACACCTGGAACTAAAGCATGATCCGGAAAAGTGCGAAGCGGTTTTCGGAAAGGATCATGCTTCAACAAGAGGCTAAAGCTCGACGACGATCCAACCGGATCTCATCGCGCTTTAGGTAACGACATTGACTGCGACGACCAGATCCCTGCGGCGATGGGGCGCTGTCCATAAATGGACCAGCCTCATCTGCACGTTGTTCATGCTGCTGCTCTGCATCACCGGCCTGCCGCTGATCTTCCACGAGCAGATCGATGATCTCCTGCACAGTCAGGTCAAGCCGGCCGACGTGCCGCCAGGCACGCCGCCGGCCAATCTGGACCGCCTGCTCGGCAACGCGCTGGGGCAGGCGCCGGGAAAGGTGCCTCACTTCCTGATCTGGGATCGCGATGATCCGAGCGCGATGTTCGTCAGCGTCGGCCCGACCATCGATGCCGATCCGACCAACAACCTCTTGATCCGGATGGACACCCACACCGGCGCCTATCTCGATGCGCCCGACGTGACCGGCCGCTTCACCTACATCATGCTGAAGCTGCACACCGACATGTTCGCGGGCCTGCCCGGCAAGCTGTTCCTCGGATTGATGGGGATCCTGTTCTGCGTCGCGATCATCTCCGGCATTGTGGTCTATGCGCCGTCGATGCGGAAGCTGCGCTTCGGCGCCTACCGCGCGCAACGGACCCGCGTCGTGCGCTGGCTCGACGTCCATAATCTCGCGGGCATCCTGCTCGTCGCCTGGACGCTGGTCGTCGGCTTCACCGGGGTGATCAACACCTGGGCCGATCTCGTGCTCAAGATGTGGCAGTTCGGCCAGCTCGCCGAAATGACCGCGCAGTACAAGGACCGGCCGGTGCCCTCGAAGCTGACCTCGCTGAATGCGGCGGTCGAAGTGGCCACCCATGCGGTGCCCGGCATGACACCGAGCTTCGTCGCGTTCCCGGGAACCCTGTTCAGTAGCAAGAGCCACTACGCCGTGTTCCTGCACGGCGATACGCCGCTGACCTCGCGGCTGCTGAAGCCGGCGCTGATCGACGCGGAAACCGGCAAGCTGACCGATACAAGGGATATGCCCTGGTATGTGACGACCCTGTTCGTCTCGCAGCCGCTGCATTTCGGCGACTATGGCGGCATGCCGCTCAAGATCGTCTGGGCGCTGCTCGACATCTTGACCATCTTCATTCTCGTGACCGGCGTGTATCTGTGGATGCGCCGCCGCAAGGCCGGTGTGAGCCAGGAACGCGCGATCGCCAACGCCGCCTCCATCGACAACCCCGCATTATCGTCGTGACGTCAGCATGGTCTCGCATCGTTCATTGACCCAGATCTTCGGCGCCCCGCTCGTCATCGCGGTCGTGAGCACGGTCGGATTGATCAGCGCGCTGGTCGGCGACGGCTGGTGGGATGCGGTCTCGTGGGCCGGACTCGGCCTGCCTGTGCTGCTCTACCTGGTGTTCATCTGGCGGCGCCAGCCGAATTGATCGGGTTGACCTGATCGCGCCTCGAACCGGTCGCGCAATCAGCAAAGCCGGTCCAATCGGAATATGCCGATCCCTGTGGTGTCTCATCCGCGGAGATGCGCAAGAAGCCGAACCGGCAATCGAACAAGCAGTCGCGGCCGCGCAGGTACCTGGCGTGCGGCATCGCGCTCTCGACGGCATTGTAAGATGACAGGTTTCACTCCGGGAGCCCCGCCAAGCGTAGCGGGTTGACCAATGCATCCAGGTCGCCTTGTCGACGATACGGCAGCAGCCTGGCCCAGCGGGCCAGGCTGAAATTGGGGTGGCCCGCCAGCAAGTCGCTTGCGATCATGCGCGCGTCATCTTGCCGGCCGAGATTCCAAAGCGCCGCTATGAGTGTCGACTGCGCGGTCAGCCAGAGCGGCCGCTGCCTCAGTACGCGGGAGGCTATATCGTGCGCCGCCGCGAAATCTCCGAGATGAAATCTTGCGCGCGCTTCGTCCACCATGGATTCGTTGCGCTCAATCGGACTGAGCCGTTGGGCGTGCTCCTCGTAGAGGACGGCTTTTCGAAAGTTACCGGCATAGCCGTGATACATGCCCGCCATGTGATGGGCGTCAGAGCTGCTGGGAGCGAGGCTGATCGCCGTTTCTCCTGCTGCCACAGCCTCATCATGACGGCGTTGATAGGTACGAACATAGCCGATCACCAGGTATGCTTCGCCGAAGCTCGGGTCGGCGGCGAGAGCCCGATCAGCGCAGCCCAGTGCGGCTTGATACGCTTCATTTTCATCCTTGATCCAACCGAAGCGCGCCTGGTCTGTCAGGGTAAGACCCAACAAGTAGAGCGCCGGCATAAACGAGGCATTGATCTCCAGCGCTTGTTCAAAAAGCTTCCGGGCCTGTGCGTGGGTTTGCCTTGCGAAATTAACGTACAGGGCGCGTCCCTTTAAGACATACTCATAAGCCAGCGGACTGCCCGAGCGTTTTCTCCACACTCTTGCGCGTTCGCCGACGGTCAACTGGACTTCAAGCGCTTCGACGATCTCTTGCGTAATTCGGTCCTGGAGATCGAACACGTCGTCCAGGTCTCCGTCAAAGCGATCCGCCCAGAGATGACCGCCGTCTCGACCATCAATCAACTGCGCCGTCAACCTGATGCGATTGCCGATCTTTCGAACGCTCCCCTCCAGTAGATAACGAGCACCCAGGATCTGACCGATTTCGCGAATGTCCCGGTTCTGTCCCTTGAACGCGAAGCTCGAGTTGCGCGCTATCACCATCAATTCCTGAATCTTTGACAGGGTCGTAAGGACGTCTTCCGCGATCCCGTCCGCGAAATACTCCTGCTCGCTGTCGCCGCTCATGTTCTGGAACGGCAGCACCGCGATGGAGGGCTTTCCCGAAAACGGGCGCACGTGATGCGATTCGGCCGGAGTTGGATGGCGCTGAGGTGAAGTTCTGGCGCCGATTTTCATTCGCCAGGCGCGGATCGGTTCAGTGATGTTTTTCAGATTCTGTTGGCCCATGTCTTCGAAGGCTGCATCGACCTTGCTCCGGATCTGCCGGTAGGCGTCGTCAGACAGGCATATGCCGCCGGGGTCCGCGATGTTCTCCAGCCGCGCGGCGATGTTGACGCCGTCGCCGAAGATGTCGTCGTTGTCGATGATGATGTCGCCGACGTGAATGCCGATGCGAAATTCGATCCGCTGCTGTTGCGGGGCGGATGCATTAAGCTCCGCCATCCTGCTCTGAACCTCTACAGAGCTGCGCACGGCATCGACGGCGCTGCCGAACTCGACAAGCACGCCGTCGCCGGTTGTTTTGACGATGCGGCCGCGATGAGCGGCGATCGTTGGATCAATGAGATTCTTTCTGGCCGCCTTAAGCCGCGCGAGCGTGCCTTCCTCGTCCGTTCCCATCAGGCGACTGTAGCCGGCGACATCTGCCGCCAGCACTGCTGCCAGTCGCCTTTCCACTCGCTCGGGCGCCACGGACTACCCTAACTTGGAAGTTCAACCCAGCCAATTAAAGCACGTCGAGCTGGCTTCGGGCTAGAGGCCAGGCCCTGGCTGACCGCTAGTCGCTAGTGTCCCGAATCCGAAGTTCGCATCATTCGCCGCACCTTCGGGACGAACTTCGGATTCGATAAGGACACTAGCAAACTTGTGATTCTAGTGTGCTTTATGAATGCGAAGTTCGTGAAGGTGGTTGCCGCGAAATCGCACGAACTTCGCATTCAGCACACTAGATCAGCGCTTCCGTGCGCAGCGTCGCCTCGATCTCGCCGAGGACGCGCGCCAGCCGTTCGGCCCATGCCGTCTCGCCGGCCTGGTCGGAGATCAGGTCCTGGCGGATCTCGATGCCCGAGTTCATCAGGCCGCGCGTCTCCCCATGCACGGGGATCGTGTAGTCGGTCTCGTCGCTGACCGCATAGGGCTCGTTGTCGCCGACCACGAGATCGCCCTCGGCGCGCAGACGCTTCAGCAGCAGCGGCGGTAACGCCTTGTCGCGGTGATAGAGCGTGCCGATGTGCCAGGGTCGTGCGATGCCGGCGTAGATCGGCGTGAAGCTGTGCAGCGACACCAGCACCGTCGGCAGACCCTGACGCGCACGCGCGTCGATGATCTCGTCGATGCGTTTGTGATAGGGATCGAAGATCTGCGCGCGGCGCATCTCGGCGGCCTCGCGCGACAGGCCTTCATTGCCCGGCACCGTGGTGGCCTCGCTGATCAGCGGGATCGAGCTTGCGACATGCGGCGGACGGTTGCAGTCGATCACGAGCCGCGAATAGTGCTGCGCGATCAAATGCGCGTCGAGCCGCTCCGAGAGCCGGGTTGCGACGCCGGCGATGCCGATGTCCCAGGCGATGTGCCGCACCAGCTCATCTTCGGGCAGGCCGAGGTCGCCGAGCGGAGAGGGGATCAGCCTGCCGTAGTGGTCGCAGGTGAACAGGAACGGTGAGCGGCCGCCGGCATTGTGTTCAAGAACCGGTGAAGCGTCGGTGCTCGCGAGCAGGAACGATGGACCGCCTCCGTAATTCAAGGGCTTTTTTCCTCAACTTTGCCTATTCAGGCGGCATGCTGATCTGGAATCGGGCAGCTTTCTCTATAGATTATGCGGTCCGAAATCACGATGATTGTTTGAAGATGCCGCTGCTGACTATTCATCACAAGACCGTTTATCGCTACGCGCGCCCGGTGGCGTTCGGCGAACACCGCATCATGCTGCGCCCCTGTGACGGCCACGATCTGCGCGTGCTCGATAGCGCACTTGTGATCGATCCACAGCCGATGTCGCTGCGCTGGATCCACGACGTGTTCGGCAACAGTATGGCGATCGCAGCCTTCGACGAGCGCGCCGACACGCTGTCCTTCGTCTCGACCGCGACGGTGGAGCACAATCCGGCAGATAGGTTCGCGCTGACGCCGGACGATCCCGCCTATTTCTATCCGTTTCTCTACGACGATGAGGAATTCCCCGATCTGCAGCAGTTCATCACGCCGCAATATGGCGACCCGAGCGGCGAGCTGTCGGCCTGGGCGCGGCGCTTCCTCGATGTCGAGGCGCCGACGCCGACTTTCAAGATCCTCAGCGGCATGACGCACGGCATCCGGGAGGCGTTCAGCTATCGCAAGCGCTATGAGCAGGGCACCCAGCATCCGCTCGATACGCTGCGCACGCAGTCCGGCACCTGCCGCGACTATGCGCTGTTCATGATCGAGGCGCTGCGCCGGCTCGGCATCGCCGCGCGCTTCGTCTCCGGCTATCTCGCCATGCCGCCCGGCAGCGCGCACGGCTATGTCGGCGGCGGCTCGACCCATGCCTGGGTGCAGGTCTATCTGCCGAGCGCGGGCTGGATCGAGTTCGATCCGACCAACGGCATCGTCGGCACGCGCGATCTGATCCGCGTCGCGGTGGCGCGCGATCCGCGCCAGGCGATCCCGCTGCACGGCGTCTATCTCGGCGCGGCGGATGCCTTTCTCGGCATGGATGTCGACATCAAGGTGGTCTCGGTCGGCGAGAATGCGGAGCAGGAGACGGCCTGACGATGCAGATCAAGGTCGGCTTCGAGATCACCTACACGGCGGCGCAACCGACCCCGATGGTGATCATGCTGTCGATCCATCCGTCGCGCTACGCCGACATCGTCGGCACCGAGCATCTTTCGACCGAACCGGACGTGCCGATCGGCCTCTATCGCGACGGCTTTGGCAATGTTTGTGGGCGCCTGGTCGCCCCAGGCGGTGACGTCACCTTCCGCGGCAGCGCGGTGGTGCGGGATTCCGGACTGCCTGACATCGTCAATCCGGCTGCGCAGCAGCTGCCGATCGAGCAATTGCCCGACGATATGCTGCTCTATCTGATGCCGAGCCGCTATTGCGAGACCGACAAGCTGACCGACATCGCCTGGTCGCTGTTCGGCAACACACAGCAGGGCTGGGCGCGGGTGCAGGCGATCACCGATTTCGTGCACAACCACGTGACGTTCGGCTACGAGCACGCCCATCACATGAAGTCGGCGCACGACGTCTATGAAAGCCGCGCCGGCGTCTGCCGCGACTTCGCGCATCTGGCGCTCACCTTCTGCCGCTGCATGGGCATTCCGGCGCGCTACTGCACCGGCTATCTCGGCGACATCGGCGTGCCGACGGACCCCGCGCCGATGGATTTCTCCGGCTGGTTCGAGGTCTATCTGTCGGGCCAGTGGTACACCTTCGATGCCCGCCACAACACGCCGCGGATCGGCCGCATCCTGATGGCGACCGGCCGCGACGCCGCCGACGTCGCCCTCACCACGAGCTTCGGCCGCATGACGCTGACGAAGTTCGTCGTGGTGACCGACGAGGTGGCGGCGGCCTAGCCTCTTCAGCCATTTTCTGTCATTCCGGGGCGATGCGCAGCATCGAACCCGGAATCTCGAGATTCCGGGTCTGGTCCTTCGGACCATCCCGGAATGACAACTGAACCCATGATCTCCGATCTTCTCTTCGTCTACGGCACGCTGATGCGCGGCTTCGACCATCCGATGGCGAAGCTGCTCGCGGGCAATGCCGAATTCCTCGGGCCGGCGCAGTGCCGCGGCCGGCTCTATCTGGTGAAGCATTATCCGGGCCTGGTGGTGTCGGACGATCCGGCCGACATCGTGCATGGCGAACTGTTCCGCTTGCGTGAGCGCGAGGCGATGCTGCGCGAATTCGACATGTACGAGGCCTGCGGCGAAGGCTTTCCGCCGCCGACCGAATATATCCGCGAGATGCTCGAGGTCACGCTCGCCGACGGCAGCGCGCGTGAGGCGTGGACCTATCTCTACAACTGGCCGGTCACCGAGCTGCCGCGAATCGCGTCAGGAAAATTCCTGGAGCATTAGCTGCTTCAGTTCTCCCGCATCACGCGGATATCGACCTCGCGCTCGACAAAATTCCATTCCTCGGTCGCGCGCAGCATGCCGACCAGTTCGTCGAACAGGGTGATGTGGTCGGGCGCGAACTCGAACCAGGTCAGGAAGTCGAAGGGCATGCCGAGGTCGCGCGAATGAAACAGCTGGCGGGCGATTGCGGGGAGGAATTTCAGGGTGCCGGCGATGTGATGCGACTTGTCCTCGAAGATCTGGCGGCGCTCCTCCTGGGTGAGCTCCCACCACGCCGCGGATTTCCTGATCGGGATCAGCGCCGCGTGGGTTGCCTCGCTGCGGCCGAGCCCGGCCTGCACGGCTAAGAGCTTCTCCCGCTCCTCCTTCTCGGTGTAGCGCAGATGGCTGGTGACGCCGGCGAGCCGCCATGCGTTCTGCGACGGCAGCAGCGGCAGCGCGATCGACTCGCTCGCAACGATTGACAGCGCCGCGACCTTCGGCAACGTCTCGCCCTTCACCCGCGTGATGGAGGTGACCTGCCAGCCGCCGCTCTGTCCGCCTCTGAATGTCGTGAACATGGCCTATCCAATCCCGGAAGCGGGAAGGGGGCAAGCTCGCCACACAGGCTCTCCACCGTGGATTTGGGGGTAGCCCGCTCGACGGAGCCGTGACAGGCCAGACCTGTGAATAGCCCGGAAAAGCCCCACATTGTTCGGCATGGCGGGTCATGCCGCTATATGGCTAACCGGTTGTCCGCGATTCGCCGCCCGAGCCCAAAATCCTGACTGATGCGTTTCACGCCCGAATTCCTCGAAGAGCTGCGCGCCCGGCTTCCGGTCTCGGAAGTCGTGGGCAGGCGCGTCAAGCTCAAGAAGGCCGGGCGGGAGTGGAAGGGGCTGTCGCCGTTCCAGCAGGAGAAGACGCCGTCCTTCTTCGTCAATGACCAGAAGCAGGCTTGGTTCGACTTCTCGTCCGGGCTGAACGGCAACATCTTCGACTTCCTGATGAAGACGGAGGGCGTGACCTTCCCCGAGGCGGTGGAACGCCTCGCCGCGATGGCGGGAGTTCCGCTGCCGGCCGTAACGCCCGATGCGGCGCGGCACGAGCAGCACCGCCGTACCCTGCACGACGTGATGGAACTGGCGACCAAATTCTTCGCCGACACGCTGGCTTCGCGGGGCGGCGCAAAGGCGCGCGGCTATCTCGCCGACCGCGCCATCTCGCCGGCGACCCAGCTCCAGTTCCGGATGGGCTATGCGCCGCCGGATCGCTTCGCGCTGAAGGAGCACCTCGGCGGGCAGGGCATCTCCACTGACGACATGGTGGAGGCGGGGCTTCTGATCGGCGGCGAAGATATCCCGGTGCCGTATGATCGCTTCCGCGACCGCGTGATGTTCCCGATCACGGATGCCCGCGGCCGCGTCATCGCGTTCGGCGGGCGTGCGCTGGAGAAGGACGTTCCGGCAAAGTACCTGAACTCGCCGGAAACCACGCTGTTTCACAAGGGCGACAATCTCTACAATCTGTTCACCGCGCGGCAGGCCGCGCATGACGGCGCGCAGCTGATCGTCGTCGAGGGCTATGTCGACGTCATCGCCATGGTCACGTCGGGCTTTCCCGGCGCCGTCGCACCGCTCGGCACCGCGCTGACCGAGAACCAGCTCGGCCTGCTCTGGAAGATGGTCGACGAGCCGATCCTCTGCTTCGACGGCGACCGCGCCGGACAGAAGGCGGCGTACCGTGCGGCCGACATCGCCTTGCCGCAGCTCAAGCCCGGCAAGAGCCTGCGGATTGCGCTGCTGCCGGAAGGGCAGGACCCTGACGATCTCGCCCGCTCCGGCGGCCGTGGTGCGATCGAGGACGTGATCTCGGCCGCGCGTCCGCTCGCCGACATGATCTGGTCGCGCGAGATCGAGGGCGGCAATTTCGATACGCCCGAGCGCCGCGCCGCGCTGGAGGCGCGGATCGGCGAGCTCACCAATGGCATCCGCGACGAGGTGGTGCGCCGCTATTACCGGCAGGACCTGCAGGAGCGGCTGCAGCGCAATTTTGCGCCCGAGGGCGGCCGAGGCGGTTATGGCCGCGGCGGCTACGGTCGGGGCAATTTCGGCGGCGGCCGCGGCGGCGAATCACCCCGCCAGTTTGCCCCCCGGGGACCTGCCCAAAACGGCCGACAGGGAGGCCTGCAAGGCGGCCGGTTCGGTGCCAAGGGCGCCACCCCCGGGATTTCACGGGGGCCCTACCAGGCCGCGAGCCCCCAATTGGCCAACAGCCCGATCATGCGCGGCCAGCGCAGCGCGATCTCCCGCCGCGAGGCCCTGATCCTGCAATCGCTGATCAACCACCCCTGGCTGCTGCACGACCATCTCGAGGAGGTGGCGGCGCTGGAGCTCGCCCATCCCGAGGCCCACAAGCTCAGGGCCGCTATCATCGCCGCCTTTGCCCACGACCATCACCACTCCCCGGACGCCGAGGAGCAGGCCGAGAAGATGCGGGCCGACCTGGAAGCAAGCGGATTATCCCCTATTCTTCAAAGGGTTGAGCGGGCGATCACAACCCAGGCGGTGTGGGGTGCGCAGATCGGCGCGGCGCGCGAGGATGTTTTATCAACCTGGCGTCAACTCGTTGCCTTGCATCAGAAAACCCACGCCTTACTTAGGGAAAGAAAAGATGCGGAAGCGGCTTTGGCTGAAGACTCCAGCGAGGCCAATCTGGCATGGTTGCAGGATATCCAGGCCCGGATGGCAGAAGCCGACGGGACCGAAGCCCTGATTGAAGGGTTCGGCGAATTATCGGGCCGGTTCCAGCGTAATGTCTGATAACAAAAATGCTGCGGACGGCGCTGGCCGCACCCGCAAAAAGACTCGCCAAATCCATGGTTTGGCTGCAAAAACAGGGTTAAGCGAAACTTAATAGCTACCGTAGCATTTTCAGGCGAAGTGGTTCCCGGTTCGCCGTCAGAAAATGCGTCAGATCTAGATCTGTCGCGTCTTCCGATCGTAAAACCGGTGTCCACTTTTACGGAAGACGCGACGGGCTATTTCAAGATGGAAACCGTCGAGACGGATCACAGGGGTGGCGAGATATTGCGCCGCCCTTTGTGCGTCGAGAGAGTAAATCTAGATTTCGTGCGGATGCGCGTGCGTGGCGCCATTTTGCATGACCGCGTTTCGGGAGCTTAGTGAATGGCCACCAAGGCAAAGACGCTGCAGGTTAAGGACAAGGAAAAAGACGACAAGGCAGCGGATGCTCCTGAGAAGGATGCCGCTGACGCGCCGTCGCCGTTGCTCGACCTGTCGGATGCCGCGGTGAAGAAGATGATCAAGCAGGCCAAGAAGCGCGGCTTCGTGACCTTCGATCAGCTCAACGAAGTGCTGCCTTCCGACACGACCTCGCCCGAACAGATCGAAGATATCATGTCGATGCTGTCTGACATGGGCATCAACGTCACCGAGGCCGACGATAGCGAAGGCGAGGACGAGAAGGACGACGGCGACGACGAGACCGACAACGAGCTCGTCGAGGTCACGCAGAAGGCCGTCACCGAGGTCAAGAAGTCGGAGCCCGGCGAGCGCACCGACGATCCCGTGCGCATGTATCTGCGCGAGATGGGCACCGTCGAGCTGCTGTCGCGCGAGGGCGAAATCGCCATTGCCAAGCGCATCGAGGCCGGCCGCGAGGCGATGATCGCGGGCCTCTGCGAAAGCCCGCTGACCTTCCAGGCCATCATCATCTGGCGCGACGAGCTCAACGAAGGAAAGATCTTCCTTCGCGACATCATCGATCTCGAAGCCACCTATGCCGGCCCCGAGTCGAAGGGCGGCATCAATCCGAACCTGATCGGCAACAACGGCGCCGAGGGCGCCGCCGCTGAAGGCAATGGCGGCGATGCGCAAGGCGCAGCGCCGGCCCATGTTGCGCCGCCGGCCGCGCCGCCGTCGCCGACCCCGTTCCGCGCCGCGCCCGCCGGCGGCGAAGCCGCCACCGAGGAGAAGGATCCCGCCGAGGCCGCCGCCGAAGGCGACATGGACGACGACGAGTTCGAGAACCAGATGTCGCTCGCCGCCATCGAGGCCGAGCTGAAGCCGAAGGTGGTCGAGACCTTCGACAAGATCGCGTCCGAGTACAAGAAGCTGCGCCGCCTGCAGGAGCAGGACATCGCCAACCAGCTGCAGAGCGAGTCGCTGTCGCCCTCGCAGGAGCGCAAGTACAAGAAGCTGAAGGACGAGATCATCGTCGAGGTGAAGTCGCTGCGCCTCAACCAGGCCCGCATCGATTCGCTGGTCGAGCAGCTCTACGACATCAACAAGAAGCTGGTCTCGTTCGAGGGCCGTCTGCTGCGCCTCGGCGACAGCCACGGCGTCGCGCGCGAGGACTTCCTGCGCAACTACCAGGGCTCCGAGCTCGACCCGCGCTGGCTCAACCGCGTTTCCAAGCTGTCGGCCAAGGGCTGGAAGAACTTCGTCCATCACGAGAAGGACCGCATCAAGGACCTGCGCCACGAGATCCAGTCGCTGGCGGCGCTCACCGGGCTCGAGATCGGCGAATTCCGCAAGATCGTGCACGGCGTGCAGAAGGGCGAGCGCGAGGCCCGTCAGGCCAAGAAGGAGATGGTGGAAGCCAACCTCCGTCTCGTGATCTCGATCGCCAAGAAGTACACCAACCGCGGCCTGCAGTTCCTCGACCTGATCCAGGAAGGCAATATCGGCCTAATGAAGGCGGTCGATAAGTTCGAATATCGCCGCGGCTACAAGTTCTCGACCTACGCCACCTGGTGGATCCGGCAGGCGATCACCCGCTCGATCGCCGACCAGGCCCGCACCATCCGCATCCCCGTGCACATGATCGAGACGATCAACAAGATCGTCCGCACCTCGCGCCAGATGCTGAACGAGATCGGCCGCGAGCCGACCCCGGAAGAGCTCGCCGAGAAGCTCGGCATGCCCCTCGAGAAGGTCCGCAAGGTCCTCAAGATCGCCAAGGAGCCGCTGTCGCTCGAAACGCCTGTGGGCGATGAAGAGGATTCGCATCTCGGCGATTTCATCGAGGACAAGAACGCGATCCTGCCGATTGATGCTGCGATCCAGTCCAACCTGCGCGAGACCACCACGCGCGTCCTGGCTTCGCTCACTCCGCGCGAGGAGCGCGTGCTGCGCATGCGCTTCGGCATCGGCATGAATACCGACCACACGCTGGAAGAAGTCGGCCAGCAGTTCTCGGTCACCAGAGAGCGCATCCGCCAGATCGAAGCCAAGGCGCTGCGCAAGCTGAAGCACCCGTCGCGGTCGCGGAAGCTGCGGAGCTTCCTGGATAACTAATTCTATCGGTATCCATCGAAACGAGAACGGCGGGCCTGAGCCCGCCGTTTTCATTTTCCCACCTTAAAGGCGACAAATTTTCAGACATTGAGAAGAGCGGACGAAATTTGTTGCATGACGTTGGAGTGCACGAATGAGCCCTTCCGGAGCTTTGATCGCGATCCTGCCGTGTAATGACCTTGATGCATCGGAGCGGTTCTACAATCGGCTGGGCTTTGCGCGCCCGGACAGCGAAAGGCCTGCTCCTGGAGAGCCCGACACCTATCGCATGCTGTCGAACGGGAAGGGCGGATATCTCCATCTGACGGACGCGGTCGAGGGGTGGCTCACGCCGGGCAGAAACCCTTTTGGGCTTTATCTCTACCTCGAGAGCGTTGACGCCGCAGCGCGCGAATTTCAGCAATCACCCGAAGACAAGCCGTGGGGGATGTACGAATTTGCGATCTCTGACCCGGATGAAACGTTGGTCCGTGTCGGTTGGCCAACCCGTCTCCGCGCCGGGGCGCAATAATTCGTCTGCACAAAATTCACGCGCCAACGCCCGCGGCCACCCCTCTCCCCAACCCTCCCCCGCAAGGGGGGAGGGAGCCTGAATAATGTGCGCGCCTGACTTTGCTTGTGGCCTTTGTACGTCGTGCCACAACGCGTGCTGCACGCTGCTGCGCGCCGCACGGTGGTTGCAAACGTGAGGGACGCACTGGCGGAAGGGCTCCCTCCCCCCTTGCGGGGGAGGGGCGGGGAGAGGGGTACCGCTTGCTCCGATGCTGATCGAGTGCCGAGACAGCACGTTCAGCGGATACGCCTGTCTGACGCAGCTCTGACGCAGCGACCAGGTCGCGCGCGCTACTTCTTCTTCGCGCCGACGCGCTCGATGGACTTGATCTCGAGCGCGGCGCGGCCGCCCTTTTCGGCGATCTCGCGGTCCTGCTCGCGCAGGAAGGCGCGCACCGGCTCGTCGCCGTCGAGCCCGCCAATGAGCTCCGACGGCACGCGGCGGTTGGAGCGCTGCGAGCCGTCTTCATAGAAGACGTTGAAGAAGGCGAATTCGCCTTTGGGATTGGTCCCGGGTTTTTTCGGCATGGGCGGCTTGTCCTCGATCGGGCCGCCGCTGTCAAAGCAAATCGCCCGCGCCCGCGCGCCGGTCTGCCCTGCGCGATGGGGTTGCGTGCGGGCCTTGCGCAACGTCGGGCGCAGTTCGGCCCGGCATGCGCTCGCGGCGCCCGTCCGGTCACATCAACGACATATATGCCTCAGCCCTCGAACAGCACGAACGCCGCCCACACGCTCGCGTCGCCCGCGCCCGCGACCTTGCCGTCACGCGCATCGCGCCTGGTCTGGCGCAGCGCATCCGAATAGGTCAGCCCCTCCGCGAGGTGCTGGTAGAACCGCACGGTGAAGTTCGCGGTGCCCTCGTCGGCGACCGGCCACAGCGTCAGCAGCGCGCGCCGCGCGCCGGCGATGCCGAGCGCGGTCGGCAGGCCGCGCAGGCCGCTGACGAAGCTCTCGTCGCCGCGGCCGGTCTCGCAGGCCGACAGCACCAAAAGATCGAGCCCGGACAGGTCCCAGTCCATCAATTCGAAAGCATAGAGATAGCCGTCGTTCTCGTCGCGCAGCGGAAATCGGCTGTCGCCGGCGCCCGACAGCACGATGCCGCTCTGCCACAGCGTATCGAGGCCGGATGCCGTGCCGTCGCGATAGAAGCCGTGCGTCGCCAGATGCGCGATGCGCGCCTTGCCGATCGCCGCGCGCAGCGTGCCTTCGCTGACGCCGCGCCCGGTCAGCATCTCGACCGGCGCGCCGCGGGTGCGGGCGAGTTTTGCGATCGCCTCGATCTCGGTCCGGGTCGCGGGCAGCGGCATCGGCCCCGGCTCGCCATATTCGATGCCGCCGGCGAGCAGCATCGCACCCCGCTGGTCGAGCGTCTCGCGCGCATGGATCGCGATCAGCGCGTCGGGGCTGATCAGCATCCGGATCGTGAACTTGTCCTCCAGCAGGCCGCCGCCACTGCCGGGCAGCAGCGCGAACGGCACGGCAAACAGGAAGCCGTCAGGCACGACATAGAGCGTGGTCTTGTCCTTCAGCAGTGGCTCGAGCGGCGCGAACAGCCGCGCCCGGAGGTTCTGGAAGCGGCCCTTGACGTCGGGCGCGTGCGCATCGGGATCAGGCGCGGTGGCTCGCGTCGCGCGCAGCCGGGTGATCTCGGTGCGCACGCCGGTGTCGATCATCCGGCCGGGATCGCCGAGATCGACCACGCGCGGCTCGCTCGTTGCGGTCTCGACGATCGCGTAGAGCACGGTCGCCGCCAGCGGCGCCTTCGCCTGGCGATCCGCCTTCCATTGCCGCGTGATGAAATAGTTGACGGCGGCTTCCTGCGCCGCGAGCACCTGTGACGGACGGATCGGGTCTTGCGGCAGCTTGACCCCGATCGCATCGAGCCGCTTCTGCAGCGCCTTCTCGGCCGCGTCCTGCCGCCCCCACACCGACCTCGCCCAGTCGTCGATATTGCCCGACGAGAACAGCTCCTGCTTCTCGCCGTTGAGCCGGAGCGCGGTGCGCAGCAGCGTCGCGGTCTCCTCGTCCTTGCCGGCGACCTCTGTCTCGAGCTGGCGCAGCGCCGTGGCGTCGGCGCCGCCGAGCGTCTTCCAGCGCAGCACGGCGGCGGCAAAGGCCGGCTGCGCCACGGCGGAGCCGGCGCCGGTGGCGAAGCGGCCGAACGCGAACAAGAGATGATCGGCATGGGCACGGATCGCTTCGGCGACGGCGCGATCGCCCGATGTGCCGACCTCGCGCTTCATCCAGTCGAACATCTCGCGGTCGAGCGCGGCGAAGGCCTGCACCGCGCGGGTCGGATCATCAGCGATCAGCGCGGTCGCGATGCCGAGCTTGATCTCGAAGCTGATCGGATGCTGCGCGGTGAAGGCGCGGGTCGAGATCGCCAGCGCGGTCTCGCGCAGCCGCATCCCCTTGTCCCGCTCGCCGCGCTGCTCGCGCTGGCCGGCAGCCAGCACCGCGGATTTGATGCGCAGGAAATCCGCAAAATTCGCCTCATTGGCGACGATCGCCTCCAGCCGCCCCAGATCGGCCGGCGCGATCGCGGCGTCGCCGGCCGCGAGCATGTCGGTGTAGAACAGCCAGGCGTCCGCCTGTCCGGCAAAGCTCGGATCCTTCGGCGCCATCGCGGCCGCGATCGCGCGGTGGCGGCGGAAGTAGCGGCGGGCGTCGTCGAAGCGGCCAAGATTGAGGAAATCCTGGCCGGCGTTGTTGACCGTTACCAGCGTGTTGCGATGGTTCTCGCCATAATGTTTGGCGCGCTTCTCGATCGCGAACAGATCGAGCTCGAGCGCCTTCGCCGGTGCGCCGATCTCGCGCAGCATGTCGGCATAATTGTTGGCGAGCTTCCAGGTGGTGCGGTGGTCGGGCCCCAGCGCCTTCTCCGCGCGCTCGAAATTGTGCCGGCCCAGATTCGTCGCCGACGCCGCCGAGCCGTTGGCGGACAGCGCGACCGCGAGCTTGTCGTTCGCGATCAGCGATTCCTCGGAGCCTTCGCCCCAATAGGCGTTGAACGCCGCGATCGCCTTCATGTAGAGCGGAACGGCTTCGGCGATCCTGGCGTGGTCGGACAGCAGGATCGCGTACATCAGCAGCACGTCGGCATTGCCGGGCGGCCTCTGCGCCGCCGCCTTGCTCTGGAACGCGCGCGCGAACAGCTTTTCGGCGAGGTCGTCGCGCTTGACCGCGCGCAGCGTCGTGGTCGCGTCGAAATACTGCTCCATGACGAACTGAGCGTCGTCGAGCTTGTCTGCGGCATCCAGTGCTGCAAGCAGCTGCGCATGGCCGGCGTCGATCTTGCCGCCGCGCGTCAGCGCGATGGCGTTCTTGATCTGCGCGGTGATCGCCTGCGTGCTGCCGCCACCTTGCGCCGGCGCACGCTTGGCGAAGACGCCCTGCGCGGCGGCGGTGTTGAACGTCGCGGTCAAAACAGCGCCGAGCGCGAGCACGACACCGAGCGATGCGGCGGCCCTGCGCGCGCGTGCGAAACCCCCGGCGATCGTCATCTGCAGCACATCCTCATCCCCAAACGCGTCATCGGATGGCGTCCCCAAATGACGGCGGCGTTGCAGCCGGCGTGCCTGGCTTTAGCGGCGCGGCTTTGCATGAACAAGACAGCGCGGCCAGCCGCGTGGCGGAAGCGGCTTGCCCAGCCCGTGCTTCTTGGTCGCGGCCGGCGGCTTCGGCGTTCATGTATCGCGTCCTCGAATGCTGCCGTGCGGTGGGTCGCTGGCCGCCGCTTGCAGGCCACCGGCAGTCAAGCTATCGGATGATGTTACCGCCGGTTGCGCCGGCCCGCCTGCCGTTCGCGCCGAGCCGAGGGAATGGCTGGCGGCGGAGCCGCGCACGGCGGCGCACTTTCCCGGCAGCCGTCTTTCGCATCGGTGTGCAAACGAGCGACGGCCGAAAGCTGAGCTTTTTCTGACCATCGTCACTTGCGCCATGCCGTCCGATTCGCGTATGAGGCGCATCCTTCTCTTTCTACAACCATTCCTTCGAGAGCCGATCGCCGATGTCCAACGCCACAATCGACGCCAACAAGGCGCTCGTGCTCGCGCATTACGACGCCGTGACCAACCGCCACGATCCCGATGCGATCCGCGCGCAGCTGGCGCCCGACTTCTTCGACCACGCGGCGGGCAAGCGGCTGAGCGCCGAGGACGTGATCGCGCATTCGGCCGCGATGCACGAGACCTTCGCCGACCTGTCGGCGGTGGCGGAATGCCTGGTGGCCGAGCGCGACATCGTCGCCGGCCGCTTCGTCTGGCGCGGCCGGCACCGCAGCCCATGGCGCGGCATCCAGCCAACCGGCCGCCACGTCGAATTCCGCGGCATGACGTTCTGGCGGATTCAGGACGGCAAAATTTCCGAGCGCTGGGCCGAGATCGATTTTGTGGGGTTGGAGCGGCAGCTCAGGGATTGAGGGACAGCTACGTGTTGATCGGTTGATGGATGCGCCGTGGTCATTCGCCGTGCGAACATGAATTGAGGCGCGGAGCTGCCCGCCGAGAATGGAGTGTCGTGCCGACACTTTGACTGCCTCGTTTCCTCCATGGCATGATCGGTCATTCGAAGCAGGGGGATTTTTGCATGCTCAGGTGTCGTTTGGCGGTTGTGTTCGGCGCCTTGCTGCTTGCCACCCCCTCATACGCCGCCCGTTGCGGCGGCAGTTTTCCCGGCTTCGTCCAGTCGTTCTCGCAGGAGGCGGCGAGCGCCGGCATCCAGCAGGATGTGATCTCGGCGGCGCTCGGCGGGGTGCAGCAGGATGGCGGGGTGCTCGCCTTCGACCGGCGGCAGCGTTACACCTTCAACAAGACCTTTGAGCAGTATGTCGCAACCCGAGTCGGGCCCGGGCGCATCAATGGCGGCCGCGCGATGCTGCAGCGGCACGCCGCGCTGCTCTCGAAGATCGAGCAGCAGTATGGTGTGCCGCGCCAGATCCTGGTCGCGATCTGGGGGCTGGAGACCGATTTCGGCAAGGGCGACATGGGCAAGCTGCCGGTGTTCCGCGTGCTCGCCACGCTGGCGCATGATTGCCGCCGCACCGACCTGTTCCAGGGCGAACTGCTCGCCGCGCTCAAGATCGTGCAGCGCGGCGATCTCCGTCTGAATGACATGATCGGCGCCTATGCCGGCGAGATCGGCCAGACGCAGTTCCTGCCGTCGTCCTACATCAAGTACGGCGTCGATTTCGACGGCGACGGCCATGTCGATTTGCGCCACTCGGTCGCCGACGTGCTGGCCTCGACCGCGAACCTTCTGCACACCAGCGGCTTCAAGATGGGCGCGCCCTATGGCGAGGGCACCGCGAATTTCGAGGCGATGCGCGAGTGGAACAGGGCGGTGATCTATCGCAAGACCATCGGGTATTTTGCCGATCAGCTCGTGGGGCGGTGAGGGCGCGGCGGCCTTGTCCGTCATTGCGAGCGGAGCGAAGCAATCCATCTTTCGGCACATGCGGGACGATGGATTGCTTCGTCGCTTCAGCGCAAAATTGCTTCGCAATTTTGTCGCCGAGCTCCTCGCAATGACGATTATTTCCATCGGGCCGCATCACGCATCGAGAAATGGATTCCGGGCCCTCGCTTCGCGAGCCCCGGAGCGACGGAATGAGTGACGTCCCATGGAAACCATCGGCAGCCAAAAGATCTGGTCGTTCTTCGACCGCCGCGGATGCCAGGTCGCGAAGAACGCGGCGGTGCGGGAGGGGCCGGGCCATCGCGTCGGCTCCTATCTCGAGCTCGCCACCAAGATCGCCGAGCTGCAATTCCTCAACCGAGATCATGTGCTGCTGTTTCGCGGCCAGGGCGCCGACTACAGGAACATCAAGCGCAACTCGTCGCTGAAGCCGACGCTGTTTCGCGGCGGCCGCGGCAATCCCGATCAGGCGACGCTGCTCGGGCGGTTCGACGCGCTGCAACGCGCCGAGCGGATCCTGATCGCCGAATACGCCGGGGAAAAGCTGCTCGGACTGGAACGGCTGAAGCGGCATCGCATCCTGCGCTGGTCGATCCTGCAGCATTACGAGGTCTGCACCACGCCGCTGCTCGACGTCACCCATTCGATCCGGATCGCCGCCTCCTTTGCCTCGCTGGCGGAGACCGGCATCGCCTTCCTCTATGTGCTCGGTGTGCCGAATCTGAGCGGCGCGATCACGGCGAGCGCCGAGGCCAGCCTGCAGATCGTGCGGCTCGCCAGCGTCTGCCCGCCGTCGGCGGTGCGCCCGCATATCCAGGAGGGCTATCTGCTCGGCGAGTATCCGGAGATGTCCGGCACCGAGCAGAAGGAAAACTACTTTCCCTACGAGATGGATTTCGGCCGGCGGCTGGTCGCCAAATTCTCGTTCGCGCCGGCGTCGTTCTGGAAGAGCGACAATTTTCCGCAGGTGGCGAAGAGTGCGCTCTATCCGTCGGAGAAAAGCGATCCGCTGTTCCGGCTGGCGCTCGGGGTGAAGAGGCAGCTGGGCGGGTAATCTCGTGTCGCGATGACGCGCAGGTGTGACTCGCAGGCATATGTATGACCCGCGGGCCGTGCAACATCCTCGGTGTCGTCCCGGGCTTGACCCGGGACCCATAACCACAAATGTCCGTGTTGCACGACGCTGCGGCCCCAGCGTGCTCAACAACCCGATCCTGTGGTTATGGGTCCCGGCCTTCGCCGGGACGACGGGTGTATGCGCGTTTGCGCCACAAGGCCTCACGTCGCGGCATCGTGCATTCGCTCACTGCGCGTGCAACATCCTCGGTGTCGTCCCGGGCTTGACCCGGGACCCGTAACCACAAATGTCGGTCGTTGCACGACGCTGCGGCCCCGGCGTGCTCAACAACCCAATCCTGTGATGATGGGTCCCGGCTTGCGCCGGGACGACGCCGGTCGAGGTGCGCGGGTTACTCCGCGCCATCGCGCTACTGGCTCGCTCTCGCGGCATCGCGGGCCATCCGCCTGGCCGCCGTCTTCTCCATCATCCGTTGCATCGTCTTCCAGTATGTCGCCGGGCGGAAGCGTTGCAGCAAATCCATGAAGTATGCGTCCTTGCCGATCAGGATGCGCGGCTGGTTTTTCTCGATGCCGGCGATGATGCGCTGCGCGGCCGCGGTCGGCGTGGTCCTGGCCAGCGCGTCGAAGCGCTCGATCGATTGGGCGCGGCGGGCATTGTCGGTGACGCCGGTGCCGGCGCGCGAGCTGCGCGCGATGTTGGTGGCGACGCCGCCGGGATGCACGACGGACAGACGCACCGGGCTGTTCGCCACCGCAAGCTCGTGGCGCAGGCTTTCCGAGAAGCCGCGCACCGCGAACTTGGCCGCGCAATAGGCGCTCTGGCCGGGCGGGGCGATGATGCCGAAGATCGAGGAGATGTTGACGATATGCGCCTCGCGCTGCCGCGAAAGCTGCGGCAGGAAGGCGCGGGTGCCGTGCACCACGCCCCAGAAATTGATGTTGAACAGCCACTCCATCTGCGCCTGATCGAACTCGCCGAACTCGCCGAGCAGCGCGACGCCGGCATTGTTGACGACGATGTTGAGCGAGGGATGCGCTGTAACGGCGGCCTCCGCGAACGCCGTGATCTGGTCCGGCTCGCTGACGTCGAGGCGGTGCACGGTGACCTTGCGCGGGCTCGCTTTCGCGATCTCCGCGGCGGCGGCCTGCAGGCCGGCCTCGTCGCGGTCGGCGATCGCCAGATCGCAGCCGCGCAGCGCCAGTTCATGCGCGAGCGCGCGGCCGATGCCGCTGGCGGCTCCGGTCACGGCAGCGGCGGATCCAGAGATCGCGGTCATGTCAGGTGAGCTCCATCTCAACGGGGGGTGGTGGTTGCCAAGCGGGGAACACGGCGTTTCCACACTTTTCTCAAATTGGAACTGAACCATCCAGTGATTTTAGGCATTTAACCTATGTTACGTGCTCGAACCGAAGCATTCAAACCAAGGGAGCCACCCATGGGACAGTCAAAGCCCTATCGTGCGAAGGCCCTGGTGGTTGAGGACGACCCGATGCAGCGCGAGATGATCGGGCTGCTGCTGGAGGAAAGCGAGTTCGACGTCATCGCCTGCGAGAGCGCCGAGGCCGCCGAACTGGTGTTGCAGGGCAACGGCGAGAACGTCGTGCTGATGATGACCGACGTCGAATTGGCCGGACACATGACCGGCGTCGAGCTCGCCCATGCCGCGAAGAAATACAGACCCGATCTCGACGTGATCGTCACCTCGGGCAAACCGCTGCGGCAGCGCCTGCCGGACGGGGCGTTGTTCTGGGCCAAGCCTTGGGCGCCGCTGGACGTGATCCGGGTCGCCGAGATGAAGGCGTCGGAGCTTTCGCATCGCGGATGGCGCAGGTCGTCATAACAGGGTGTCGGCGCGGGCGCCGGGCGGAGGCCCGGCAGCCGCTTCCGCCGTCCCCGTCGCCGTGATATTGGCGGACGATGTCCCGCCCGCCGAGGATGTGAAGTGACGGATTTGAAGTGACGGATTTGAAGTGACGGATTTGAAGTGACCTGGTCGTTCCTGCTGACGACGCTGATCGTGGTGGCCTCGCCCGGCACCGGCGTGCTCTATACGCTGGCGGTGGCGCTGACCCGGGGAGCGCGGGCGAGCGTGGCGGCGGCGTTCGGCTGCACGCTCGGGATCGTGCCGCAGATGATCGCGGCGATGCTCGGGCTTGCCGCCATCCTGCACACCAGCGCCGTGGCGTTCGCGGCGCTGAAATGGGGCGGCGTCGTCTATCTGCTCTACATGGCCTGGCAGGCGCTGCGCGAGCGCGGCGCGCTCGCCGTCGACACCGAGATCAAGCCGCGCTCGCGCCGGCGGGTGATCGTGACCGCCATCCTGATCAACATCCTCAACCCGAAGCTGTCGATCTTCTTCCTGGCCTTCCTGCCGCAGTTCATCGCGGTCGACGAGCCGCACCCGCTGGCGCGGATGGCCGAGCTCAGCTGTGTGTTCATGGCGATGACCTTTGCGGTGTTCGCGGTCTACGGGCTGTTCGCCGCCTCGGTGCGCGACCGCGTCATCACCCGGCCGAAGGTGATGGCCTGGCTGCGACGGAGCTTTGCCGCCGGCTTTGCCCTGCTCGGCGCCAGGCTCGCCTTGGCGGAGCGCTGACGTCGCGCCCTGACGCAGGCAATAAAAAAGCAGGCGTTGCGCCTGCTGCCTTGCGCCCCGTCGGTTCGGGGCTATCGATGTAGGGCCGGTGAATTTCAGGTTGCTGTCGCTGCGACCGGTTGTCCCGGTCCGGGTGCCCGGGCAGGGCAAGAGCCGCTACCCGGGCTGGAATTCGTTACTTCTTGGCGGCCTTCTTCTTGGTGGCCTTTTTCGCCTTCGCCTTCTTCGCCTTCTTCGCTTTCTTAGCCATAGTATCCTCTCAGGGTTTCATGGATTGAACGCGACTCCGAGGCATGCTTGGCGGAGGGCCAGCCTCGCAACATCCTCGATATCAAACTCAGCAGATTCGGAGGCTGCTGCCGCGTGCTGTCACGGCGCCGTCATCGTGTTATCCACAGCTGTTACGTGTTTTCGCCAGTTTTTTCGCAAAGCGCGGGCATGTCGCGCGCCGAGTCGTCGTCGCGTCCGTCATGCTTAACGATGCGCAAACGGCGGATGCGCAGATCTTCATCAATTCAAAACCACAGCACGGATTGCCACGTCGCGGGTGACGCTCCGTTAAGTGGCGCGGCCGCATGCTCTTCCGTAAGACAACGGGGATTGTCATTGGAGGAAACGCCCGGGGGGCGGACGGTCATTTCAGGAGAGGCGAGGCCGATACGGGTCTCGAACAGGGGCGATGTTGAGCGTTCCGACGCTTTGGACGGTATTCATTATCAATTTTCTCGCGCTCGGGCTGATCTGGGCCTATGTCGCGCGCAGCTATCCTGCTTTCGGCGCGGCGCGGTTATGGACCGCATCGGCGCTCGTCGCCTCCGCCGGCGCCACCTGCGCGATGCTTCGCGTGATGCTGACGGACTCGCTGCTGCCGCTGCTCGCGGCGGGGACCTTGATGGTGTTCGCCGCCGGCCTTGCCGCGATGGGCATCGAGCGGTTCTACGACAAGCCCGCGACCTGGCGCGCCACCCTGCTGACCACGGCGCTGGCCTTCGCCGGTCTCGGCACCTTCATCTTCGCCTACGACAGCATGCCAATGCGCATCCTGGTCTACACCGTCGCGCAGGTCACGCCGTTCGCGCTGACGCTGAAGCTGTTGCTGTCGCCCGAGAACGGCCGCGTCAGCCCCGGTGCGCGGCTCGCCGGCATCGTCGCCTCCGTGCTGATCGGCATCTATGCGCTGCGCGCCGTCGGCGCGCTGCTGCAGCCCGGCGAGTTCTCCTTCGTCCGCTTCTCCGCGGGTCAATCGCTGGTGATCCTGCTGATGGTGTTCCTGTCGATGGCGCTCAATTTCGGCTTCCTGCTGATGGCGATCGACCGGCTGCGCAACGAGGTCGCCGACCTCGCGCTGCTCGACGATCTCACCGGCGTCGGCAACCGCCGCCATCTCTTGCAGCGGCTGACCGAGGAATGCGCGCGCTCCGACCGCAACGGCGAGGCGTTCGCGCTGCTGGTGATCGATCTCGACGGCTTCAAGGGCATCAACGACACCCACGGCCACGCCGCCGGCGACGCCTGCCTGCAGCATTTCACGCTGATGGCGCAGACGCGGCTCCGCCCGGGCGACATGCTGGCCCGCACCGGCGGCGACGAGTTCTGCATCGTGCTGCCGTCCTCGACACTGCGCGAGGGCGCGATGATCGCGCGCCGCGTGCTCGAGGTCTGCCGCGCCGATGCCGAGCAGTGCACCGGCAAGGACATCCCGATCGCGGTCTCGATCGGCGTCGCGCAATGGACCCGTGAGATCGGCCTGCATCCCGATCGCCTGGTCGCCGCCGCCGACCACGCGCTCTACGACGCCAAGAAGGGCGGCAAGAACGGCTACGCGACCTACGAGCCGAAGGCGCCGGAGATGGCCGATCCGCTGGAGGCGACCCTGCGCAAGCGCGCCTGAGCGTGCCAGGGCCCGTACTCATTCCGCGGTCGCAATCCAACGATCGCTATTGCGCCAACTCGGACAATGAAGCCTGCGCGCGGCGCTCGAAGATGACCGCACACTGGCGCTTGGCGATATCGGCAGCGGTTGCGAAGGCCGATCGTGCCTCCGTCTTGTTGCCGCGGTCGAGCGCCAGCAGGCACGCGCCGCGCAAGCGGTAGATTTCGGGTAGGTAGATGCCGATGCCGGCCTCGTCGATACCTGCGATCGCGCGGTCGAGATGACCGAGCGCGTCCGCGGGGCGGCCTGCGGAAAGCAGAACTTCAGCTGCGAGGCCGAGATAATATTGCGGCAGCGGACCGGCTGCGGTGGCGTTGGCGATCTCGGCATCGATCAGCCGCACCGCGTCGGCGGCGCCTGCACCACTTGCGGTGGCCCACCCGGCCAGGATGAGGCTGCTGGCGCGCCATGGCGGCAGGGCGAACTTCTCGGCCAGCGCTGCCGCGCGATGTGCCACAGCGTAAGTCGCTTCGCGGTCTCCCCCGAGCTGATAGCCTATACCGACATTGTGCAGCCCGTGCGCGAGACTGTTCGGGTGATCGAGCATTTCGGCCAGCGCAATGCCTTGTGCGAAATGCGGCTTTGCCTGTTGTTCGTCTCCCGATAGCCGCCATGAATTGCCGCACTGGATATGAGCGCAGACGGCGGGATCGTGACCTCCAAACGCGTGCGCAAGATGGCGATGCTGGGTCATGTCGTAAAGCGCGATGACGTGCTGGCAGCCCTCTAGCGCGCCGCCGACGTCGCCACGAAAATATGCCGTTGAAAACTGGCAATGATAGGCTTCCAGCAACAACTCGCGATCGCCTGACTGTTGCGCGAGCGACACCAGCTCGCCGGCGCGGTCGCGCGCGAGGGCCGTTTTGCGCCTGAGGTTGGCGTTGATCCAGAGGCCCCATTTGGCCTGGAAGGAAGCGGTGCTGTCGCCGATCTGCTCGCCGATCTCGCCAGCCTTGGTATAGGCTGCTTCGGCCTCGGCGCTTTGCATGCCGTGGGCGACCACCGACGCCGCGCCGAGCTTGAGCCAGAACTCCACTTGCCGGCGCAGGCCGTCTTGCGCCGGCATGGTTTCGGCGAGCTTGAGACCCGCCGTGAAATGCGCGATCGCCTCCACATAGGCCGAGCGGCTCACGGCCTGGTTGCCGGCGCGCATGCGGTAATCGCAAGCGAGAGCGAGCTGCTCCGCTTCGCCGAAATGATAGGCCAGCAACTCCGGTTCCTTGGCAGCGACATCGCCAAAACGCTCCAGCGCGAAACCGACGCGCCCGTGCCATTCTCGGCGGCGCATCAGCAACAGGCTTTCGTAGGCGGCGTCGCGCACCAGCGCGTGCTTGAAGTTGAAGCTCCGCTCGAGGCCACGCTCCTCAGGAAACACAATTCCCGCGGCAACCAGCTTTGCCAGCATGTCTTCCAGTTCGTCGTTGTCCTTGCCTGCTACCGCTTCCAGCAAGGCAAAGGTAAATTGCCGGCCGATCACCGCGGCAATTTGGGCCACCTCGCGGGCGCCGCCGAGACGGTCGAGGCGGGCCATTAGGGAGTCCTTCAGCGTCGCCGGCACCGAATCCTCGCCCGCCGATTCCATCACGCTTCGGGTCAGCTCTTCGACGAACAGCGGCACGCCATCAGTCTTGGCGATGATCGCGGCGATCGTGTCCGCCGTCAGTCCATGCGCGGCGGCGACGCTTGCGACCACCTGCACGCATTCGGGGCGGCCAAGGCGTCCGAGCGTGATCAGCGTGGCGTGTGGCCTTGACAGCCAGGGCGGCGTGAAATCCGGTCGCGCCGACACAACGACAAGAAGCCGCGCGCGGGCGATGCTGTCGGCCAATCGCGTCATCAGTTCGATCGTGGTCGCATCGATCCAGTGCGCATCTTCCAGCACGGTCAGCACCGGATCGCTGTCGCTGGTCCGCGTCATGATCTCGACGATCAGCGCCAGCGTCGCGGCCTTGCGCTGCGCCGGCGACGCGGCGGGAGCCGCCTCAGCCAGCGGGATCGACAACAGCTCGGTCAACAGCGGCAGCGCGGCCGGATCGGCGATGTGCCGCGCGCCAAGAAGCACGCGGAGTTTCTCGGTGCGCACATCCGACGGGTCGGCAGGCGCGAGGCCCGCGACCCGGTTGAGATACTGGATCACCGGGTAGAGCGCGCTATCGCTGTGATAGGGAGAGCATTGCAGATTGATGCGCGCATGAGCGTCGGCCGCAAGCTCTTGCTGTAGCGCCTCGATCACGCGCGATTTGCCGATTCCGGCTTCGCCGGTCACGGTCACGATCTGGCCGTCGCCTTGCCGCGCCAGATGCCAGCGTTCGCGCAGCAGGCCCATTTCATGCGCTCGGCCGACCAGCGGCAGGCGTCTCGCGCGGATCGCGGCAAATCGGCTTTCGACCGAGGCCTCGCCGCACACGCGCCAAGCTGGCACCGCTCGGGAGAAGCCCTTGAGCTCGTGCTCGCCGGTATGGGTGAGTTCGAATAGGCCGCCCAACAATTTCTGGGTGGACTCGCTGATAAGGATGCAGTCTGCACCGGCCAGCGCCTGCAGCCTCGCCGCGAGGTTGGGTGTTTCACCGACGATGGTCCGCTCCTGCGCCGAGCCGGTGCCGATGATTTCGCCGACCACGACAAGACCAGTGGCGATGCCGATCCGGGTCTGCACGCGTGTGCCGTCGGGCAGTTCGATTGCGCCGACTTCCGACAGAATTCCAATCGCGGCGCGAACGGCACGTTCCGCCGCATCCTCGAAGGCGCGGGGGAAACCGAAATAGGCCAACACACCATCGCCCATGAACTTGGCGACAAATCCACCGTAACGGCCGATCGCACCGGCCACCGCGTCCTGGTATCGCCGGATCAGGCCGCCGAGCAGCTCCGGATCAATCTTCGCTGAGAGTGCCGTGGAGCCGACCATATCGGCGAACATCACCGATACCTGCCGCCGCTCGGCGTCGCCAGAGCCGGGCGCCCCAGCCGCGGACGAAGCTTTGCCGGGCGAAGGAGCCTTGTCCTGGCCGGAAATCGGGCTTGCTGCGATATTACGGCCCGCGATCGCCTTCAAAAGCCGGCGGCGATTGCCCAGTGAGAGGCCCAATTTCTCGAGATCATGGTCATCGAGGTCGGGCAGGATGTCGAGGTCGATGTCATTCGCCTCAAACGCGTCGGCATATTGCTCGAGATTCTGCCCACGCAACCATTCGCGCAGATCGCTCATGCCGTCGATTCCCCCACCCGGCGCTACTAAAGGTAGATTGGCACATCTACCTGACCGTGGGATACAGGACTTTGGGCGCGGGATTTCGAGCAGCAGAGGGAAGCTCCGCCCGGGGTCATTTTCGACAGATGCGGCGGCGGATTTGGGCTAGACGCGCTAACGAGGCCACGCTCTAACGAGGAACGACGCCGGATCTTCCGCAATGACGCCTCGCCTGCCCGCCGCGCTCCTTGCGCTGGTCCTGTCCTCCGCCGCATCAGCCCAAACGCCCGATCTCGCGGCCATCGCGCGATCGCAAGGCACACCCGAGATTCCCGGCTTGAAGATGGTCTGGCTGTCGCCCTGGGGCGACGTCGCCAAATCGCATCCCTGGCGCAACATCATCGTGCACCAGACCGAGGGGCCGCAGGGCTCGGCGCGATACGGCGCCGAGGCGCAGCACAAGAACCCGACCCGGCGCGGCGTCATGGTCTGGGTCGAAACCGACGGCACGGTTTACTGGTCGGTCGCCGACAATCTCGTTCCGACCCACACCGACGGCGCCGATCGCAACGACAACAAATACATCGACAACAGCAAGACCTATCGCCAGGTGAACAAGGACACGTCGATCGGCGTCGAGTTCGCCGGCAATTACCCCGACGTCACGACCGGCCCGACCGACGCGCAGGTCGCGGCCTGGCGGGTGCTGGTGAAGGTGCTGCGCGCGCGTTACGGCATTCCGGCGGAGCGCGTCTACGCGCACAACTGGATCGACTTCAAGGACGCCCGCTACTGCGAGGGCTGCGCGCTCGCGACCATGGCGCGGCAGTGGGGCGAGTAGGGCGCGTACTCTATTAAAATCCGGGACACCCGCTTGCGCGGACGAAGCGGAAACCCGATCCGGCCTCAGGGATATCGCCTCCTGACCTTTTCGGAAGTCGGTGGGCCCAACCCGGCCGTCTACCGCTGACAGTTATCGGAGCCATTCGCCGGATCGGATGCCTCGCGGGTCAATGTCTCGGTGCGAGGCGACGTAATCGATCTCTCCGCGCGTGGTACCGATGTCCATCAGCTCCGCGTCGCTTAGGTTGGACAAGGTGGCGCGCAATTCCTGGCGTTCGCGGCGCTCCCGAAGGGCATCCCAATATTTCCAGAAGAAGCTGGAGACATGCCGGGTCGATACGGATGTCCGTTCCAGCCATGTTGTGCCGTGCGTCGAGCTCATCGCGCAGTCTCCATGGGATGGTGTTTCTTCCACGGCTTTAGCGCTCCCCTGTTGCCACCATGGTGTCAGGAGCCGTCATGGCCGGCACGAGGATGCCGCGAGAGCTGCGGGTATGCTTGACCGGCGGCTTACATTTTCCTCACCTGCAGCTTATTCTTGCGATTTCCAGCCAGCCCAAAGCGCTACCCGGTTATCGGGGGCTCTCATCCAAGGGGATTCCAGGGGGATTGGCATCTTGCGCTATCTCTTCGAGGATTACGCATTCGACCCTGACCGGCGCGAATTGTATCGCGGGGCGGACGTCGTCCGCATCGCCCCGCAGGTGTTCGATCTGCTCGATTATCTGATCCGCAACAGGGAGCGCGTCGTCAGCAAGGACGACCTCATCAATGCCGTTTGGAATGGGCGCAGCGTTTCGGATGCGGCACTGACGACCCGGCTGAATGTCGCCCGAAGCGCAATCGGCGATTCCGGGGAGGAACAGCGACTGATCAAGACGTTACCACGCAAGGGATTCCGTTTCGTCGGACAGGTGCAGGAGGCGCGAGAGGTTGCAGGTCCGGATCCGGGCGATACGCCCGAGAGCGCCCCTGCGGTACCCGACAAGCCCTCCATCGCCGTGCTGCCGTTCGCGAACATGTCTGACGATCCTGAGCAGGAGTACTTCGCGGACGGGATGGTTGAGGAGATCACGACTGCGCTTTCGCGGTTCAAATGGCTGTTCGTGATCGCTCGCAATTCGAGTTTCACCTTCAAGGGCAAAGCCGTCGACATCAAGGACGTCGGGCGCAGGCTTGGGGTCCGCTATGTCCTTGAGGGAGCCGTGCGCAAGGCGTCGGGGAAAGTCCGCATCACGTGCCAGTTGATTGAAGCGGCCACGAGCGCACATATCTGGGCGGATAGGTTCGAGCGCGACCTGACGGACGTTTTCGCGCTGCAGGACGACATCACGCTGGCTGTTGTCTCGGCCGTTCAGCCAGAGTTGTTTCAAGCCGAAATCGCGATGGCGTCGCGGCGGCGACCGGAAGACCTCACCGCATATGATCTTTATCTTCGGGCAACACAGCAAGCCGTCCGATCGACCCGCGAAAGCTTGGCCGAGGCACTCCGACTGGTGCAGCGCGCCCTGGAGCTTGACCCTGGGTTTGCTGCTGCGGCAGCTTTGGCAGGTGCCTGTCATTTGGAAAACGTGCTCAGGAGCTATGCGATCGACCAACAATTCGAACGCGAGGCAGCCCTCCGGCTTATGCGCCTGGCATTGAGCCTCGACGATCATGATCCAGGCACGTTGGCAACTGCCGCATTGATCTCGGCTCTTTTGGTCGGCGATTGTGAAGCTGAGATTGAGATGGCCGATCGGGCGGTCGCGCTCAACCCGAATTCATATAACACATGGAACCGCAGAGGCTGGGTCTATAAGATTGCGGGGCAGCCGGAGGAAGCGATCCGGAGCCTCGAACGCGCCATGCGAATGAGCCCGGTGGACCCGCTCCAATTCACAGCGTTAACCGGGATGGGATTTGCCCTTATCGAGCTTCGTCGCTTCGACGAGGCCGTCGTTGCAGGGAGGAAAGCCCTGCGTCAGAACCCTTCCTATCCAGGCGCATACCGCTGCCTCGCGTCCGCTTTCGCCCATCTCGGACGGGACGCTGAGGCCCGTGAAGCGGCAGCCGGTGTGCTTGAGCTCGACCCCACTTTCACAATATCGGCGTGGATCGCTCGGAGCCGGCTATCAATCAATGCGAAGCTGATGATCGAGGGTTTTCGGAAAGCGGGATTGCCCGAATGAGCCGCGCTCGTCCGCATCGACAGGCTGAGGACAAGGGCCGGCGTTAACGACGCTTGGCGATTTCCACCCTGAGCGAAATCGCTTCGAGGCTTGTTAAAATTTGCCGGGTACCTCTTCCGGGCTTGGGATCAGGGGAGAGGTATGGGCAAGCGGGCCAAACGTGGAAAGATCGAAACGCTCACCCTGCCGGTCGCCGGGAGAGTTGTAGTTG
Organism: Bradyrhizobium sp. UFLA01-814; assembly: GCF_046718885.1. Classification (NCBI taxonomy): domain Bacteria; kingdom Pseudomonadati; phylum Pseudomonadota; class Alphaproteobacteria; order Hyphomicrobiales; family Nitrobacteraceae; genus Bradyrhizobium; species Bradyrhizobium sp. UFLA01-814. Next base: position 44,338 of record NZ_JAQOSR010000052.1, read on the forward strand.
GCGTCGTGGCCGCTGCCGCATTGGGGTACAACTTGCTGTGGCGGCCGGCGAGCGTTCAGCCGATACGGAAGCAAGCCGCGCACCAGGTGCCGGCGCCATCCAGTCCGACGCCGTCGACTCCCATTCACGTAGCAGCGCCGGTTCAGGCTCCAGCGCCAGCGCCAGCTCCGGTTCCAATCCCGGTCCCCGCGCCCCGGATCGAAACACCAAAAGCCGCTGATGCTCCCGGACGTCTTGTTCGGCAGGTGGTTGACTACGTCAGTCACCAGCCGCCGGGCACCGTCGTCATCGATACCGGCAACACATTCCTCTATCTCGTTCTGAACGGCGGGCAGGCGATGCGCTACGGCATCGGTGTCGGCCGCGAAGGCTTCACATGGTCCGGTGAACAGGTCGTGGCCCGCAAGACGGAATGGCCGGATTGGCGTCCGCCCGCAGAGATGCTTTCGCGCCAGCCTTATCTGCCGAGGTTCATGGCGGGCGGTCCCGGCAATCCGCTCGGCGCCCGGGCGATGTATCTCGGCGATACCGAATATAGAATTCACGGCACCAACAAGCCCGATACGATCGGAAAGCGGGTTTCGTCCGGCTGCATCCGGCTGACCAATGACGACGTCGCGGACCTTTATGATCGGGTGAAAGTCGGAGCGAAAGTGATCGTGCTTCCGGCACAAGCTGCCCATCGACCATCCCAGGGCGCGCCGCCCGATGCTGGCGTCTCATCGCAGGAACCGGCGTCGCCGTCGAGCCGGCCCTCGGCAGTCAACGCGCAACCGCAGTCGTCCCGACCGAAGATGGCCGACGCCCAGTAGCTCAAGGGAGGACTTGCGTGGGCCTTGTTCGATGATCGCTTTCAAGTCTGAGCCGTAAGCTTCGAGGTCGATAATGCGGACGCGACAGTTGCGGCACTAATATACGAGTTTCTATTGCCGCCCGGTTTAGCCACCATAGGCGGCTTTTGACCCGAAGCGGACTCCCGGCCAACTGCCATGTTCCCGGATTGGTCTGGTATCACCATCCGTTCTGACAGGACGGTAGAGTGCTGTCCGTCTTAGGCACCGGCGCAGGGCGCAACTCACATAAAATAGGGGCCGCCAACGCAAGCGACCCCTGCCGGATAATCAAAAAAATGATCTTTATGAAATAGCCCGGTATTAGGACCCTAGGCCTCTTCTGCTTCAAAGCAGATTCCGTAGAAGCACGGTGGCAAGAAACGGCCCAGCGCGTTGGAACGAACACTGGCGCCGCCTCACCGCGCCGTCTCTGGAGAATTGCAGATTATGACAGGCCTGTCTCTCCGGTGTTTCACCCTCCGTCCTAATTTTGTCGGAGCTTGGTTCGAATTTCCGAGTGGCCTGTTCTGAATTAACCCATAGCAAATGATGTCGTCCGCCAACTTGTTCTCTCAATCCGCAGCGCAGGGGTGTTACCGCGGGTCTCCATGGGTGAACCGAGTTTCCCTAATTAAGTCCGGAACGGACTTAACTCCGGTCTGTTGGGTCAGCATGATCGGTGGAGATCATGCGATGCTCAAAGCAGAAGAAGCTATCCGTCGCTGCAAGTGCGGCCGAGAGCTGACCAACCTCCGCAGCTTTCCCGACACGCAGACTGGAACGCGCTTCCTGACGCAACGCTGCGAGGCGTGCGGAGAGGTCAGCATTATTCTGTTTGAGGAAAAGGGAGCGGCGTCGCAATGAACCTCGTCGGCTGCCTCAGTTGGCGGGCCCGAGGAACGTTGCGCGGCTTCCCGACTTGAGTCCCTCGTTCCGGGCAGGAACCCAATGAGGAAATTCGCGTGGGACCAATTAGACGCCGGAGCATTCAAACTGAGACGCTGGAACAGCGGCTTGCCGGACAGGCCGAAGAGATGCGCGAACGGGCCAAGTCGATGCCGTCAGGTGTTGAGAAGGAGGCGCTGTTGAAGCGCGCCAGGCAAGCCGAGACCGGCGCGCACGTGAGCGAGTGGCTACGCTCTCCCGGGCCGACGTGAATCGAGAGGAGGCGAAGCAAGAACTCGAACAGAAGCTGCGCGGCTATCGTGGGCTTTCGGAGCGTTTCGCCGATGACGCTCTGCGGTTTTTGCTCATGGACATAATCAAGGACATCGAAGAGCAAATAGCGGAGCTGGACCGCCGACCTTAGCAACCTTCCGCTCGCTCAGCCGTATCTCTCCTGCTGGAGGATTGCATTTTCCAGTTTGAGTGCCAGCGCCGCCAAGTCTTATACAGCTTGGTCGCGCTGTGCGCTTGAATGTCAGAGTCTAATAAGGGCACCTCACACCTTGGCTTTCTTACCTATGTGAATGGATTATCGACCGATCCTGCGATCCTATGGCATGGCCGGTCCCGAACAAGCGTTGCGCACTCAAATGCGCTTTCACTTAGAGGTAGCTTCGGCGTACGCCGAAGAGTTGCATGACACACGCACTCAAGCCGTTGTTGATAGAGTGCTGCAAGAGGTTGAGCAGGACGAAAAGCCGGCCCTAAAGAGCAAGCCGCTAGCCCAATCCGTAGGAACCACCCCCAAGTACAGATATTGAGAGTAGGGTCTGTGGTGCGACGCTTGAAACACCGAGCCCGTGCCATCCACCCGGAACGGCCCATCGTCGATCGCGCGGTTGGCGGTGGGCCGGTTCTTGTTTAGGGCTGCTTTAACTGGTGGCGTCTTTCATTCAGCCGAACCAGCAGTAACTCAGGCCCATGGTTGAGCCAGTGCTCGCGCACTTGAGCACGCTGCATGGCCCGATGGATATCGAACGCATCATTTCGGTCGTCCAGTCAAAGCGGCCTTATCCGCTTCTGGCCCTTAGCCGACCTTGAAGGCAGAAATATCCGCTTTCGGGAGGCAAGCCGACCGGGGCCAAGCGGGCCGCCATGGTCGGCTTGTGACCCGCAAGAGACATTGGCCCTCACCCATAATAGGCAGCCCAGCTTTGATGACCTGGGTTGAATGCACCATCTCAGGGCCTGTTGCGCAGCTTCCGATCCGCGCCGATTACAACCTTGCGAGCCTAAACTCGTGTTGTCGAAGATTCGTCAGATTCTGGACGCAACCATAAGTTTAAGTATACTCGAAGGGCGCATCGAATTGTCGCAGCCACAGCCGGAGGAATAATGAATGATTGGCTATGTGACGCTGGGGACTAACGATTTGCCGAGAGCTGCGGCCTTCTATTTCCGCGATTTGGACGGCAACAAACTGAACGCGTTCGCAATGGAATCGACGCAATAGTAATCTAAGGTTGTGTCAGATGAAATGTCGTATCATCTCTAATCGCAGAGGGGGACAACATGACGCGTATAGCCAGCTGCCAGTGCGGACAGCTAAGTCTCACGGTTGAAGGCGAACCCGCCTTGGTTTCAGCCTGTAACTGCACGCGATGTCAGAAGCGTTCGGGATCTGCATTCGCACTTTCATCCCGATGGAACTCTAACCAGGTGAGGGATCGTTCGGGCAAGGGCCTAACTTATAGTCGCAAGGGTGCGTCAGGCGGGAACGTCCTATTCGAGTTTTGTCCCGTATGTGGTTCGACAGTGAGCACAAGTCTTGAACTTTTGCCCGACGTCATCGGCATTCCGGTTGGATGCTTCGCCGATCCCGCTTTCCCTGCGCCCAAGGTAGCTGCTTGGTGCGAGTCAAAGCTTGAATGGGTTCGTTTTCCTGATGGACTTCTCCTGCTGAGGGATCAGACCCAACCAATGGATACACGCTAGGTGTCGTGGCACTTTCGGATCGGCTGCTACCGCTCGTGGCCCTTAGCCGACATGGCTAAGTACGCCTCGTTTGTCCGCACCCGAGGCTGATGCGGACATTCGTAGGCAGCCGGATCTATGGGCATCCGCCCGAGATCGAGGTGCGTGCGGAAGCATCGTGCCAAGAACCAGCCGCGTAGGATGGGTGGAGCGAAAGCGATACCCATCATTCTTGTGCTGCGCGCGCGTTACGCCTTCTGACCCAAAGCGGTCCTGCACGCGGATGGCGCGTCGTCGCGTGCGCCATCCGCTCCTAGATCTCTTGCGAAGAAAAAAGCCTTAGGCCTTCAGGTCCGTGATCCGCATGATCGCGACCACACTCCCGTCGTTGTACGCCTGTTCTTTTGTTTCCTTGTTACAAGTCCAGACAAAATTCTTCTTGCCGGTGAAGGTCTTTCCCTCCTGATCAAGCCGAAGCTCCCCTTCGGTGATATGGCAGATCATGGCATTCATCATCGGGGGACCCATGGTCTTCGATCCCGGCTGCATAATGACATCGCGCATTGAGACCGTCTTGAATCCTGGGATCAGGGATGGTGTCTCGCCTTCATATTCACGCACCACGACACCTGGCCAG